>NZ_LDVA01000116.1:0-18293 GCF_050768715.1 Burkholderia sp. ZZQ-2
GGCATCACGATCACGTCGAGCGGAATCTCGATGTGCACGGGCCGCGGCCGTGCGCTTTCGAAGACCGCGAACGCGCGCGCGAGCACCTGCGGCAGGTCGGCCGCGTCGAGCAGCGTGTGCGAGAACGCGGTGAGTCCCGCGAAGACTTCACGCTGCGACGGCAGCTCGTGCAGGCGGCCGTCGCCGCTGCCGAGCTCGCGCCGTGCGTTGACGCTCGAGATCACCAGCATCGGGATCGAATCCGCGTAGGCCTGTGCCATCGCGGTCGCGATATTGGTCATGCCCGGCCCGGTGATGATGAAGCAGACGCCCGGCCGGCCCGTGACGCGCGCGTAGCCGTCGGCCATGAAGCCGGCCCCCTGTTCGTGGCGCGGCGTCACATGGCGGATCGACGACTCTGCGAGCCCGCGATACAGCTCGACGGTATGCACGCCGGGAATGCCGAACACGCATTCGACGCCATAACGTTCGAGCAGGTCGACGAGTGCTTCGCCGCAGGTGCGGGGACGGGCAAGGAACGGTGCCGGCGCGGCCGTGCGGGCCTCGGCAATGCAGGAGAGGGGGACTGGATGGTTCATGGATCGTGACGTGCCGATTGGGAGGGGGAGTGGCCCGTACCGCAAACGAGGGGGCATGCAGCGGATTGTCGGCGTCGATCCGGGGCGCCAACAATCGATTAGTTTTCATGCCGCGCATGAGCGCCTTGCATGGCGATGCGTGGTCGCGAGGATGTCGCGATACATCGGAGGAATGGAATGCGCGGGCCGGCAACGGCGCGGCGCGCAGCCGCGACGGAATTCGGCGGGCGCTAGCGTTCGCGTTTCGTCTTGCGTGCCGGCCGCGTGTCGTCGATCCTCTGCTTCATCGCATCAATGAACGCCCGCACCTTCGGCGAAGGCAGCCGCGTCGACGGATACACCGCATGGATTCCGGCCGGCGCCGAACGCCACGCGGGCAGCAGCCGCACGAGCCGGCCGGCCGCGACGTCGTCGTCGGTCGAAAAGTCCGTCAGCAGCCCGAAGCCGCCGCCCGCGAGCACGATCGCGCGGCACGCGGTGGCGGTGTTCGACACGACGTGCGCGACACAGCGCACCGAAGCGGTGCCGCCGTTCGCGTCTTCGAGTTCGAGCGTATGCGGGCGCGGCAGCGTCGACAGCATCACGAACGGCAGCGCGGCGAGCGCATCGGTATCCTGCGGCCGCCCGTGGCGCGCGACGAACGCGGGGCTCGCGACCAGCCATTTCTCGTAGGTGCCGAGCTGCACCGCGCGATAGTTCGAATCGGCGAGGCGGCCGATGCGGATCGCGACGTCGAGGTTGTCCGCGACGAGATCGACGACGCGGTCGTTCGCGACGAGTTCGACGTCGAGGCCCGGATGCCTGTCGCGCAACGCGACGACGGCAGGCGCGACGACCAGCGCACCGTAGTCGATCGGCACGCTCACGCGCAGCGTGCCGCGCAGCGGCCCCGCGTCGGACGACACCGCGTCGAGCGCGCTTTCCGCGGCGCGCACGATGTCGCGGCACGCGTCGTAGAACGCCCGCCCCGCGTCGGTCACGCTCAGCCGCCGCGTGGTGCGCACCAGCAGGTTCGCGCCGACCTCGGATTCGAGGCGCTGCATGTGCGTGCTGACCACCGTCTTCGCCAGGCCGAGCCGCTCGGCCGCGGCCGTCAGCGAGCCGGCGTCGACCACCGCGACGAAGACCGCCAGCCGGTTCAGGTTCACGTCGCGCAGATCGGCCATCGTCGATTGTCCTATGGGAGAGGATAATGTTTCCGCGATTATCCATCTTCTGGAGACGAACGGCGAGCGCTACGCTGCAGTTGTTCGTCGCCGATTCCCGGCGGCGCGAGATTCCGGAGTGTTTTCCATGTCTGCCGTCCGCAAGCCTGCTTCGCCGATTCGCGTCTACTCGTTCCTGCTCTCCGGGCATGCGCATCGCGTCCGGTTGTTCCTGTCGCTGCTCGGCCTGCCTTCGGAGACCGTCGACGTCGATCTCGCGGCCGGCGCACAGCGCGAACCGGCGTTCCTCGCGCTCAATCCGCTCGGGCAGGTGCCCGTGATCGACGACGGCGGCACGGTGATCGCCGATTCGAACGCGATCCTCGTGTACCTCGCGAAGCGCTACGGCGACGCGCACTGGCTGCCCGACGACCCGGCCAGCGCGGCCGTCGTGCAGCGCTGGCTCTCGTATGCGGCCGGGCCGATCGCAGCGGGGCCGGCTGCCGCGCGGCTCGTGACCGTGTTCGGCGCGAAGCTCGACCACGAGGCGGCCAAGCGTACGGCCGCGAAAGTGCTCGACGTGATCGATCGCGAGCTGGCCGGCAAGCCGTTCGCGGCCGGTGCGCAGCCGACGATTGCGGACGTCGCCGCCTACTCGTACATCGCGCACGCGCCGGAAGGCGGCGTGTCGCTCGAACCGTATCCGAACGTGCGTGCGTGGCTGGCACGCGTCGAGGCGCTGCCGGGCTTCGTTGCGATGCCGACGACACGCGCCGGCCTGCTTGCCGCGTAACGCCCACCGACGCCGCGCCTGCCCACGGAGAACGCGATGAACACCCCGACCACCGTCGTACCGGGCTGGGAACTCGATACCGCGCCGTTTCACGCGGGAGAGCTCGCCGTGCAGCAGCGCGCGGGCGTGACGGCGGCCGCGGGTTCGGCCGGCCGGCGCGGGATCCGGCGTTTCATGCCGGACCAGCACCGGACGTTTTTCGCGCAACTGCCGTTCTTCGTGCTTGGCGGCGTCGATGCGAACGGCCAGCCGTGGGCGACGCTGCGCGCCGGCGCGCCGGGGTTCGTGACGTCGCCGGACCCGCGTACGCTGCGCATTGCGGCGCGCGCGTTGCCGGGCGATCCGCTGGACGGCGCGTGGCAGCCGGGCGCGCCGCTCGGCGGGCTCGGGATCGAATTCGATACGCGGCGGCGCAATCGTGTCAACGGCGTCGTGCGCGCGGTCGACGGCGATGCGCTGACGATCGCGGTCGAGCAGAGCTTCGGCAACTGCGCGAAGTACATCCAGGGACGCAAGCCGACGTTCGTCGCCCGGGAAGCCGGCGCGTCCGCCGGGCCCGACGTATCGGACGCGTTGAACGAGGCCGATCGAGCGCTGCTTGCGCAGGCCGATACGTTCTTCGTCGCGAGCGCGAACACGTCGACCGACGCGGGCGCTGCGCGTGGCGCGGACGTGTCGCATCGCGGCGGGATGCCGGGCTTCGTGCGCGTCGACGATGCGCACACGCTGACGACGCCGGATTTCAGCGGCAACCGCTTCTTCAACACGCTCGGCAACCTGCAGCACGATCCGCGAGCGGGGCTGCTGTTCGTCGATTTCGACAACGGCGACCTGCTGTATGTGGCCGCGCGCGCCGAGATCGTGTGGGACGGGCCGCTCGTCGCATCGTTCGACGGCGCGCAGCGGGTCGTGCGGTTCCATGTGCGGGAAGTGCGGCGCATGCGCGCGGTGCTGCCGTTCCGGTGGTCGGCGGTCGAACGTGCGCCGCAGTTCGCGGCGATGGCGGCGGGCGCGGGTGCGGCGGGCGGGTTGGTGCAGACTTCAACCGCATCAGAATCACTATCGACATCGACATCGACATCGACATCGACATCGGCACCCGCATCGGCACCCGCATGGCGGCTGCTGCGCATCGCGAAGATCGTCGACGAAGCGCGCGCGATTCGCTCGTTCCATTTCGAACCGGCGGACGGCGCTGCATTGCCCGCCTACGAAGCCGGGCAGCACCTGACGCTGCGCATCGCGCTGCCGGGAAGCGACGCGCCGTCGATCCGCAGCTACACGCTCTCCGATGCGCCGGGAGGCACGCATTACCGGATCACCGTGAAGCGCGAAGGGCGCGTGTCGGCGTGGCTGCACGATCACGCGCGGGCGGGCATGACGCTCGACGCGCAGATGCCGCGCGGGCGCTTCACGTTCGATCTCGCGAGTCCGCGCCCGGCCGTGCTCGTGTCGGCCGGCATCGGCGTCACGCCGATGACCGCGATGCTGCGCCGCGCGCTGGCGGACGATCGGCCATCGCGCCGCGTGGTGTTCGTGCATGGCGCGCGCGACGCGTCCGACCGGCCGTTCGCGGCGGAGCTGGCACGCATCGCGGCCGCCGACGCACGGCTGTCGCTCCACTGGTTCGACAGCCATCCTCACGACGGGTCGGCGGCGCAGGCAGGCCGCATCGACATCGCGCAATTGAAGCGGCTCCTGACGTTCGACGATTACGACTTCTACCTGTGCGGGCCGTCGGCGTTCATGCGCGACCTGTACGACGGGCTGCGCGCGCTGAACGTGCCGGACGAACGCATCCGCTTCGAGGCGTTCGGGCCGTCGAGCGTGGCGCGCAGCGCGACCCGCACGACCGGGGCGCCGGCGGCGGGCGTGCCGGTGGTGTTCCGGCGCGCCGGCCGCGATGCCGCGTGGACGCCCGCCGACGGCACGTTGCTCGAACTCGCGGAAGGGCAGCGCGTGGCCGTGCCGTCCGAATGCCGCTCCGGGTCGTGCGGCACGTGCGCGACGCGCGTGCTGTCCGGCGCGGTCGACTATGAGCAGGCGCCCGATGCGCCGGTCGAACCCGGCTGCGCGCTGCTGTGCGTCGCGCGGCCCGCGCAAGGGTCGGAGCCGCTCGTGCTCGACCGCTGACGCACCCTGCGACATGCGGCCGCAGACGGCCTGCTGCGCGAAAAGCGCGCGCAACTGCTTCTTTTTTCGGATGCCGGTCGGATCGACGATAGCGTCAACCGATTCGATGAAAGGAGCACAACCATGAAACTGCTCGGCATGATCAAGCTGGTCCTGTGGAGTTTCTTCGGCGTACGCAACAGCAAGGCGCACGCGGCCGATCTCGCGAACGTCAACTACACGTTGCTGCCGTTCGTGGCGATCGTGCTCGCGCTGCTCGTCGGCGCGGTGATCTACGGCGTCGTGCACCTGGTCGTCGATCCGACCGCGACGATGCAGGGATTCTGACCGGCCGCCGAATCGCGAGCGGGCGAACGTTCCCGCTCCGGTTTCCGGCCGCATGACCGGCGCGTGACGGTGCCGGTCATCGAGGCGGCCGCGCACGACGCCAGTCATGCGCACATCGGCACTGTCGCCGTGCCGCACGAATCGCGCGGTTCCCGTTCCCGCTTTCCCCACCCACCCGATTCTCCCGATTCGCCCGATTCCAGGGCAGCCCGCCCCGCCCGGGGTAAAATGCGCGCCGCGCCGCGATGTCGTGCGCGACGGGCACGCCGCCGTTCCAGCGAACGGCGCGCACCAGACCGTCGCGCCCGTACCGGGGCGTTCGAAGCGTCCCCCCGCATGACAAGACCGCGCGATGCAGCCGGCCGCCCGACACGCCCCGACGAACCGGTCGACGGCTGCGTCGGTTTCCGGTGCGTCACCTGAATCCGATGTCCCATCCTGCGTCTTCCCGACCGAGCGGCACGCTTGCGTGCCGGATCGTCTGGTTCGCCCGGTTCGTCTGACGAATGTCGTGCCGGCGCGTGCGTCCGGCGGAGGCAGATCCGGTCGCGGGCACGCTTCGCAGCTTCCTAACGGGTTTCGACAGGGTCGAGTGGCGAGTTTTCCATCCAGAGCAATGACGGTGAATAGAACAACAGCGTCGCCCGCACGGCGGCGGCGCGCGAAGGTCGGGCTTGGTGTCGGCTTCGGCATCACGCTTTTCGCGGCCCAGGCCGCCGCGGCGCAGGGCGACACGCCGGCGCCGGACGCCGGGGCGGCCGCCAGCGCGACGCTGCCGACGATCACGGTGAGCGGCGAGCGCGGCAACGCGCTGCGCGCACGCACGGCATCCGTCGCGGGGCTCGACGACGCGCCGCTGCGCGATACGCCGGCGTCGGTGAGCGTTGTCACGCGCGCGCAGCTCGACGACCAGCAGGCGAAGCGGCTGAGCGACGTCGTGCGCAACGACGCGTCGGTCGTCAACGACTACGCGCCGGTCGGTTATTTCGAAGGCTTTGCGATCCGCGGTTTTCCGGTCGATCTTGCGAGCGCGATCCGGATCGACGGGCTGACGGTGTCCGGCGAACAGAACGTGCCGCTCGAGAACAAGGAGCGCGTCGAGATCCTGAAGGGGCTTGCCGGCATCGACAGCGGCGTCGTCGCACCCGGCGGGGTGATCAACTTCGTGACGAAGCGCTCGGCGAACGTCGCGAGCGTGACGGGTGGGGTCGACAGCCGCGGCTCGACGTCGGCGGCCGTTGATCTCGGCCGCCGCTTCGGCCCTGACAATCAGTTCGGCTTCCGGATCAATGCCGCGAAGGAGAACATGCACTCCTACATCGACGGCACGAACGGACGGCGCACGTTCGGCTCGATCGCCGCCGACTGGGACATCAGCCCGCGCGCGAGCCTGCAGCTCAACGCCGAATTCCAGCAGTGGATCCAGCGTTCCGCACCCGGCTACCAGTTGCTCGGCGGCACCGTCGTGCCGTCGGTCAAGACGACGTCGAAGGCGCTCGGCACGCAGCCGTGGGCGAAGCCGGTGACGACCGACGCGCTGAACCTGAACGCGCGCTTCGACTACCAGTTCAACGACGACTGGAAGGCCTACATCGCCGCCGGCCGCAGCCGCACGATGATCGACGACAACAGCGCGTTCGCGTACGGTTGCTATTACGCGGCGAGCTGCACGGCCGGCGCGACGTCACCGTTTTTCTTCGGCGCGAACGGCGACTACGACGTGTACGACTTCCGCAGCCCCGGCGAATACCGGCGCAACGACGACCTGCGTGCCGTCACGACCGGCAAGTTCGCGACGGGGCCGCTGCGGCACGAGCTGACGCTCGGCGTGAGCGTGCAGCGCCGCGTCGTGCACATGGCGACCGCCGTGTACGACTATGTCGGCAGCGAGAACATCTACGGACCCGACGTCACGTTTGCACCGTCGCCGAATACGCCCGGGCCGTCGTATCCGCAGCTCGATGCGTGGCAATACGGCGTGTTCGGGCTCGACCGCATCAGCATCGGCGAACACTGGCAGGTTCTCGCGGGAGGCAAGGAGGTGCTGCTGCGCCAGCGCAGCTGGAGCAGCCTCGACGGCGACGCGACGCACACCGACCGCTCGGTGTTCCTGCCGCAGGTCGCGCTCGTCTACAAGCCGGTGAACGTGCTGTCGCTGTACGCGTCGTACAGCAAGGCGCTGTCGCTCGGCGACCAGGCGCCGGTGCGCGCGACCAACGCGTATGCGTTCCTGCCGCCGGTCGAATCGCACCAGATCGAGGTCGGCGCGAAATACGACTGGCTCGACCGGCTGAGCCTCACGGCCGCCGTGTTCTCGATCAGCAAGCCGTTCCAGTTCGCCGATCCGGACGCATCGGGCACGACCTACACGTTCGTGCAGCGCGGCACGCAGCGGCACCAGGGGATCGAGCTCGGCGCGGCCGGGCGCGTGACCGAGCGTCTGGGGCTGACGGCCAGCGTCGCGGCGATTCGCGCGCGGGCGTACGATTCGGGTTCGCCGGCGTACGAAGGCCACCAGATCATCAACGTGCCCGCGCTGCGCGCGTCGCTGTATGCGGACTACGCGGTGCCGGGCGTGGCCGGGCTGAACGTGCTGGGCGGCGTCGAGTACAGCGCGGCCCGCAACGCGAACGAGGAGGGCACCGCGCAGGTGCCGGCGTGGTTCGTGTTCAATCTCGGCGCGCGTTATACGACGAAGATCGGCGGCCATCGCACGGTGTTGCGCGTGTCGGTGGACAACCTGTTCAACAAGTTCTACTGGCGCGACGCGGGCGAGCAGCAGGGCGACGCGTACCTGTTCCCGGGTGCGCCGCGCACCGCCCGCGTGTCGTTGACCTATGATTTCTGACCGTCCGGAACCCGCCGCGTGACGCGCGGCCCCGGCAGCTAACCTGGAGAGCACAGACGATGTCCCCACTCGAAATCGCCGGCGTGATCGTCAGCGCGCTCGCGATCTGGCTGACCGCGAAGCGGCGCATGCTGTGCTGGCCGGTCGGGCTCGTGTCGGTCGCGTTGTACGGCTGGATCTTCTTCGACGCGAAGCTGTATTCGGACATGCTGCTGCAAGGCGCGTTCGCGGTGCTGCAGGTGTACGGCTGGCAACGCTGGCTCGCGCAGCGCGCGAGCGAGGCCGACGGCAATGCGGCGCCGGCAGGCGATGTCGCGCCCGTCACGGGCGTGCGGCCGATGCAGATGCTGCCCGACCTGATCGCGGCCGTCGTCGGCAGCGCGCTGCTCGGCGGCATGATGGCGCGCTGGACCGATGCGGCGCTGCCGTTCGTCGATGCATCGCTGACCGCGTTCAGCCTCGTCGCGCAATACTGGACCGCGCGGCGCTACATTGCATCGTGGGGGCTGTGGATCGTCGTGAACGTCGTGTACGTCGGGATGTTCGTGTTCAAGGAACTGTATCTGACGGCCGGCCTCTACGCGCTGTTCATCGGGCTGGCCGTCGTCGGCTGGCGCGACTGGAGCCGCACGGCCGCGGCGCTGCGCGCGGCGGCCGGCGGTGCGCTGGCAACGGGCGGCGGCGCGCGCTGATTCACGCGCCGATTCAATTACGGAGCAACGTCGTTCATGTCATTCCCACTCGAGCCGGACGGAGCCCTGCCGCGTGACGTCGCGCCGCCGCAATTCGGTGTCGACGGCGAGCAGGCCGAACGCGACTGGCCGCTGATGACGCACGACGAGGTGGCGGCGGTGCTCGCGCGCATCGACGGCGCCGGCGAGCCCGAGCGGCTCACGTGGCACAGCCCGCGACAGTTCGCGGCGGCCGTGCTCGTGCGGATGGCGGACGGGCGCGGGCTGTTCGTCAAGCGTCATCACGCGAGCCTGCGCGATGTCGCGGGGCTCGAGGAAGAGCATCGCTTCATCGCGCACCTGCGCGAACGCGGCATGCCGGTGGTCGACGTGCTCGCGGATCGCAACGGTGCGACCGCATTCGCGTCCGGCGACTGGACCTACGAAGTGCATGTGCTCGCGCCCGGCGTCGACCCGTATCGCGGCGTGATGTCGTGGCAGCCGTTCACGCATGCGTCGCACGCTTACGCGGCCGGTCGCGCGCTGGCCGAGCTGCATCGCGCGTCGGCCGGCTACGATGCGCCGGCGCGGCCCGTGCGCACGCTGCTGTCGAGCTTCCGCGTGCTGTCGTCCGACGATCTGGCGGGCGCGCTCGAACGCTGGGTCGAGGCGCAGCCGCTGCTCGTGCGCGCACTCGGCGCGCGCGACTGGCGCGGCGACGTGGCCGACGCGATCGGCCCGTATCACGCGCGCCTCGTGCCGCTGCTGCCCGCGCTGCCGCCGCTGTGGACGCACGGCGACTGGCACGCGTCGAACCTGCTGTGGACCGAGGCGGGGCCCGGCGCGCAGGTGCGGACGGTGCTCGATTTCGGGCTGTCGGATCGCACGTGCGCCGTCATGGACCTCGCGCTCGCGATCGAGCGCAATACGGTCGACTGGATGGCGCCGGCCGAGGCACGCCGCATCGAGTACGCACAGATCGACGCGCTGCTCGACGGGTATGAGTCACTCGAACCGCTGGGGGACGAAGCCTACGCGGCGCTGGTCGCGATGCTGCCGATCGTGCATACGGAGTTCGCGCTGTCGGAAGTGGCGTATTTCGGGTGCATCATCGATGCGCCGGCCATTGTCGATATCGCATACGACGGGTATCTGATCGGGCACGCGCGGTGGTTCGGCGAACGCGACGGGCGGCAACTGCTCGACTGGCTCGTGCAGCGCCGGCGCGCGAAGCAAGGGGCAGCCTGATTCGCGTGCCGGGGTTTCGGCGCACGCGCGCCGATTCCCCGATCCTCCGACCCTCCGCAGTTTTCCTCGCAGCCGTCGCGCTGCACGTTCACCCAATCTTCCTGATCGTTCACGCGGGATGCCATTCCCGCAGGGCACCGCACGCTTGCGCGCGGCCGCCCCCAAGATGACGGAAATATCATCTTCGCCTCATGTTCGCACTGCGGCCGGACCGTAGCATCGGTCGCGAACCGTTACCGCAGAACCGAACATGCTCAAGCTCAACCTCGCCGCGGCCGTCGTCTTCGCGATGGCCGCGACGGCTCATGCGCAGCCGTCGCTGTCGCCGGGGCCGGCTCCGGCTGCCTCCGGCGGCGCCGCGCCGATCGGCGCACCGCCACCCGACGCACGTCCTTCCACCTCGTTGACGCTTGCCGATGCGCTCGCGGCCGCGGCCCGGAACAATCCGGCGCTGCGCGGCGCGCGCGCGGACGTCGATGCGTCGGCCGGCGCGCTGATGCAGGCCGGTGCGCGCCCCAATCCGGAAGTGTCGTTCCTGCAGGAAGGCTTCCGTCGCGCCGAACGCACGTCGACCGCGCTGATCAACCAGACGATCGAACTCGGCGGCAAGCGCGGCGCGCGGCTCGACGTCGCGTCGTACGGCAGGGAAGCGGCCAATGCGTCTCTCGACGAACAGGGCGCCGTCGTGCGCGCCGACGTGATCGCCGCGTTCTACGGGCTGCTCGCCGCGCAGCGCCAGTTTCAGGTCACCGAGGAATCGGCCGCGATCGCCGCGCGCTCCGCGGATCTCGCGAGCCGTCGTGCACAGGCCGGCAAGGTGTCGCCGGTCGAGGCGACCAAGGCGCACGTGGCGGCGGCCGGCGTGCAGATCGAAGTCGTGACGGCGCGCGGCCGCGTCGAGGTCGCACGCGAGAAGCTGAACGCGGTGATGGGCGAGGCGCGCGACGGCCGGCTGGCGGTGCTCGGCGACCTCGAAGCCGTGCCGCCGGTCGAGTCGCTGCCCGCGCTCACCGCGCAACTCGACGACGCGCCGCTCGCGCGGATCGCGCGCGCCGAGATGCTGCGCTCGAACGCGGCCGTATCGCTCGAACGCGCGCGGCGCATTCCGGACGTGACGATCAGCGCGGGCGTGAAGCGCGTGACCACGGGCGGCGTGCCGGACAACCAGGCCGTGGTCGGCGTGTCGATCCCGATTCCGCTGTTCAACACGAACAAGGGCGCGCTGCTCGAGGCGACGCACAAGGCCGCGCGGGCGAACGCCGATCTCGATCGCGAACGCACGCGCCTGCGGCTGGAGCTCACGCAGGCCTACGCGAATTTCGAAGCCGCCGCGCAGGAAGCGCAGCGGCTGAAGGACGACATCCTGCCGGCCGCGCGCGTCGCGCTCGACGCGATGTCGCGCGGCTACGAACTCGGGAAGTTCAGCTTCCTCGACGTGCTCGACGCGCAGCGCACGCTGTTCCAGGGCCAGTCGCAATACGTGCGCGCGCTCGCCGACGCCCATACCGCGCGTGCCGACATCGGCCGGCTCGTCGGTACGCCGCTTGCACCGTTCGCCCCTGTCACGCAATAGCGCCACAGACGCCTCCATTACCTGAAGGATCATCATGTCACGCAGCAGAATCCTGATCATCGCGGCGGTCGTGCTCGGCAGCGCCGGGATCGTCCTCGGCGCACTCGGCGTCACGCGCAATGGCGGCGGCGCCACCTCCGAGTCGGCGGCGCCCGAAGCCGCTTCATCCGCCGAAGCCGCCGGCGAGCGCGGCGGTGTCGTGCTCAGGCGCGGCAAGCTGTCCGTCGAAATCGTGATGACGGAGAAGCCCGGCGACGCGCGCCTCGTCGTCTATCCGTTCGTCGACGGCAAGCCGGCCGGCAAGGGCGTCACCGTGTCCGGGACGCTGGTCCGCTACGACCGCACGCACGAGCCGTTGCGTTTCGACGCGGCCGGCCGGAAGTTCGTGTCCGCGCAGTCGATCGCCAAGCCGCACGTGTTCGATGCGACGATCGACGTGAAGGCGGGCAATGACGCCGCCTCGTTCCCGTTCGCACGCGCCGACGGCGCGATCGCGTTGACCGACGCGCAGCTGGCGACCTCGAGGATCGCACTCGCGAAGGCCGGCCCCGCGCAGATCGCGACACCGTTCCAGCTCCCTGGCGAGATCAAGTTCAACGAGGATCGCACCGCGCACGTGGTGCCGCGCGTGGCCGGCATCGTCGAGCAGGTGTCGGTGTCGCTCGGGCAGAACGTCGCGAAGGGGCAGGTGCTGGCCGTGATCGCGAGCACCGATCTTGCCGACCGGCGCAGCGAGCTGCTGACGGCCGAACGCCGGTTGTCGGGCGCACGCGCGACCTACGAGCGCGAACGCACGCTGTGGCAGGAGCGTATTTCGGCCGAGCAGGACTACCAGCAGGCGCAGGTGCAGTTGCGCGAAGCCGAGATCGCCGTGCAGAACGCGCGGCAGAAGCTCGCCGCGCTGAATGCGCCCGCCGGCGCGGGCGCGCTGAACCGCTACGAACTGCGCGCGCCGTTCGCGGGCACGATCGTCGAGAAGCATGCGACGCCCGGCGAAGCGATCGCTGCCGATGCCAGCATGTTCGTGATCTCCGACCTGTCGACGGTATGGGCCGAGATGGCCGTGCCGGCGCAGCGGCTCAACGACGTGCGGGTGGGACGCGACGCGACGGTCGTCGCGACCGCGTTCGAGTCGCGTTCGAGCGGCCCGATCGCGTACGTGGGTTCGCTGCTCGGCGAACAGACGCGCACCGCGCCCGCGCGCGTCGTGCTGCCGAACCCGGACGGCGTGTGGCGGCCCGGGATGTTCGTGAACGTGTCGGTCGACGCGGGCAGGCAGGGCGTGCCGCTCGCGGTCGCGAGCGACGCGCTGCAGGACGTCGATGGCGCACCGTCCGTTTTCGTGCGTTCGCCGAAGGGCATCGTCGCGCAGGCCGTCGAGACGGGGCGGCGCGACGAACGTGCGACCGAAGTGCTGAAGGGGCTGAAGCCGGGCCAGGAATACGCGGCGTCGAACAGCTTCGTGCTGAAGGCCGAACTCGGCAAGGGGAGCGCGGAACATGAATGAGCGTCACGTGTGCGCCGTCGTGCTAATCACGGCCCGGTTCGCGGCCAGATTCCCGGCCCGCCGGGTGGCCGGCCGGGCGGCCCGTCCGTCGAGGGTGACCGTGCCCCGCTTCAAGGAACCCCGTCATGTTTGAACGCCTGATCCGCTTTGCGATTGCGCACCGCTGGCTCGTGATGCTGGCGATCGCGGCCGTGGCCGCACTGGGCGTGTTCAGCTACCAGAAGCTGCCGATCGACGCGGTGCCCGACATCACCAACGTGCAGGTCCAGATCAACACGGCCGCGCCCGGCTATTCGCCGCTCGAGGCCGAGCAGCGCATCACCTATCCGGTCGAGACCGTGATGGCCGGGCTGCCGGGCCTCGAGCAGACGCGCTCGATCTCGCGCTACGGGCTGTCGCAGGTCACCGTGATCTTCAAGGACGGCACCGACATCTACTTCGCGCGGCAACTCGTCAACGAGCGCATCCAGGAAGCGAAGGACAAGCTGCCGCCCGGCATCGCGCCCGCGATGGGGCCGACGTCGACGGGCCTCGGCGAGATCTACCTGTGGACCGTCGAGGCCGATGCCGCCGCGCGCAAGCCCGACGGCACGCGTTATACGGCGGCCGACCTGCGCGAACTGCAGGACTGGGTCGTGCGGCCGCAGCTCCGGAACGTGCGCGGCGTGACCGAGGTCAACTCGATCGGCGGCTACGTGAAGGAATACCGTGTCGCGCCGAACCCGGCGAAGCTGATGTCTTACGGGCTGACGCTCGCCGACGTCGTGCGCGCGCTCGAACGCAACAACGACAACGTCGGCGCCGGCTACATCGAGAAGCGCGGCGAGCAGTATCTCGTGCGCGTGCCGGGCCAGGCGCGCACGGTCGACGACATCGCGAACATCGTGCTGACCAATGTCGGCGGCGTGCCGGTGCGGATGAAGGACGTCGGCGTGGTCGACATCGGCCGCGAACTGCGCACCGGCGCCGCGACGTCGAACGGCGAGGAAGTCGTGCTCGGCACGGTCTTCATGCTGATGGGCGAGAACAGCCGCACGGTTGCGAAGGCCGTCGCCGCGAAGATGGCGGACGTGAACCGCACGCTGCCGTCCGGCGTGAAGGCGATTCCCGTGTACGACCGCACGGTGCTCGTCGAGAAGGCCGTCGCGACGGTGAAGAAGAACCTGCTCGAAGGCGCGATCCTCGTGATCGCCGTGCTGTTCCTGTTCCTCGGCAACATGCGCGCGGCGCTGATCACCGCGCTCGTGATCCCGCTGTCGATGCTGATGACCTTCACCGGGATGGTCAACGCGAAGGTGAGTGCGAACCTGATGAGCCTCGGCGCGCTCGACTTCGGGATCATCGTCGACGGCGCGGTGGTGATCGTCGAGAACTGCGTGCGGCGGCTCGCGCATGCGCAGGCTGCCGCCGGCCGGCCGCTCACGCGCGACGAGCGCTTCGCGGAAGTGTTCGGCGCGTCGCAGGAGGCGCGGCGCGCGCTGATCTTCGGGCAACTGATCATCATGGTCGTGTACCTGCCGATCTTTGCGCTGACGGGTGTCGAAGGCAAGATGTTCCATCCGATGGCCATCA
Organism: Burkholderia sp. ZZQ-2; assembly: GCF_050768715.1. Lineage (NCBI taxonomy): Bacteria > Pseudomonadati > Pseudomonadota > Betaproteobacteria > Burkholderiales > Burkholderiaceae > Burkholderia > Burkholderia sp. ZZQ-2. The sequence continues at coordinate 14,396 of NZ_LDVA01000116.1, forward strand.
CCGTCGTGATGGCGCTCGCAGCCGCGATGGTGCTGACCGTCACGTTCATTCCGGCGGCCGTCGCGCTGTTCATCGGCGAGCGCGTCGAGGAGAAGGAGAACCGGCTGATGGGCTGGGCGCGGCGCGCATACGAGCCGGTCCTCGCGGCATTCATGACGCGGCCTGTGCGCGTGATGCTCGGCGCGGGCGCGATCGTGCTCGTCACGCTCGGGCTGGCCACGCGGCTCGGCAGCGAGTTCATCCCGAGCCTGAACGAAGGCGACCTGGCGGTCGCCGCGCTGCGGATTCCCGGCACGAGCCTGTCGCAGTCGGTCGAGATGCAGAAGTCGATCGAGAAGACACTGAAGGCGCGCTTCCCCGAGATCGAGCGCGTGTTCGCGCGCACCGGCACGGCCGAGATCGCGGCCGACCCGATGCCGCCGAACCTGTCGGACGGCTACATCATGCTGAAGCCCGCCGACCGGTGGCCCGACCCGAAGAAGCCGCGCGACCAGCTCGTGCGGGAGATCGAGGAAGCGCTCGCCGAGCTGCCGGGCAACGCGTACGAGTTCTCGCAGCCGATCCAGCTGCGCTTCAACGAACTGATCTCGGGCGTGCGCAGCGACGTCGCCGTGAAGATCTTCGGCGACGACATGGCCGTGCTGAACCAGACCGGCGAGCAGATCGCGGCGGCATTGCAGAAGGTGCCGGGCGCGTCCGAGGTGAAGGTCGAGCAGACCACGGGGCTGCCCGTGCTGACCGTCAATCTCGACCGCGACAAGCTCGCGCGCTATGGCGTGAGCGTGGCCGACCTGCAGGATACGGTGGCCGCGGCCGTCGGCGGGCAGAAGGCCGGCACGCTGTTCCAGGGCGACCGCCGTTTCGACATCGTCGTGCGGCTGCCCGACGAGCTGCGCTCGGACATCGAGGCGATCAAGCGGCTGCCGATCGCATTGCCCGCACCGGCGGCCGGCGCCAGCGCGCCGCTCGCGGCGGCGCCATACGTGCCGCTCGCGGAGCTCGCGACGATCGACGTCGCACCGGGCCCGAACCAGATCAGCCGCGAGGACGGCAAGCGGCGGGTGGTCGTCAGCGCGAACGTGCGCGGGCGCGATGTCGGCTCGTTCGTCGCCGACGCGCGCGAGCAGCTTCAGCAGGACGTGCGCGTGCCGGCCGGCTACTGGGTGTCGTGGGGCGGGCAGTTCGAGCAGCTGCAGAGTGCGAGCGAGCGCCTGAAGCTCGTCGTGCCGCTCGCGCTGTTCATGGTGTTCGTGCTGCTGTTCGTGATGTTCAACAACGTGAAGGACGGGCTGCTCGTGTTCACCGGCATTCCGTTCGCGTTGAGCGGCGGCGTCGTGTCGCTGTGGCTGCGCGGGATTCCGCTGTCGATCACGGCGGCGGTCGGCTTCATCGCGCTGTCGGGCGTGGCCGTGCTCAACGGGCTCGTGATGATCTCGTTCATCCGCAACCTGCGCGACGACGGGACGCCGCTCGAGGCCGCCGTGCGCGAAGGCGCGCTCACGCGGCTGCGGCCGGTGCTGATGACGGCGCTCGTCGCGTCGCTCGGCTTCCTGCCGATGGCGTTCGCGACCGGCACCGGCGCCGAGGTGCAGCGCCCGCTCGCGACGGTCGTGATCGGCGGTATCCTGTCGTCCACGGCGCTGACGCTGCTGGTGCTGCCCGTGCTGTACCGCGTCAGCCATGCGGTGTCGTGGCGTGCCGCGCTGGCGGGCGGCTTCGGCGGCGGCTTCGTGTCGGGCGTGCTGCGCCGGCTGGGTTTCTTCAAGGGTAATGCGTGATGCGAATTCTGATTGTCGAAGATGAACCGAAGACGGGCGCATATCTGCGCAAGGGCCTGACGGAAGCGGGTTATGTCGTCGACTGGGTCGAGGACGGCATCACGGGCCAGCACCAGGCCGAGACCGAGGAATACGACCTGCTCGTGCTCGACGTGATGCTGCCCGGGCAGGACGGCTGGACGCTGCTGCAGAACCTGCGGCGCAGCAAGTCGACGCCGGTGCTGTTCCTGACCGCGCGCGACGATGTCGGCGATCGTGTGAAGGGGCTCGAGCTCGGCGCCGACGACTATCTTGCGAAGCCGTTCGACTTCGTCGAGCTGACCGCGCGCATCAAGTCGATCCTGCGGCGCGGCCAGCCGCGCGATTCGAACACGCTGCGCGTGGCCGACCTCGAACTCGACCTGACGCGCCGCAAGGCCACGCGGCAGGGCGACACGATCCTGCTGACCGCGAAGGAATTCGCGCTGCTGTGGCTGCTGATGCGCCGCGAAGGCGAAATCCTGCCGCGCGCGACGATCGCGTCGCAGGTGTGGGACATGAATTTCAACAGCGACACGAACGTCGTCGATTCGGCGATCCGGCGCCTGCGCTCGAAGATCGACGACGCGTACGACCCGAAGCTGATCCACACCGTGCGCGGGATGGGCTACGTGCTCGAAGCGCGCGGCGGCGCGGCCGCATGATCGCGCGACTGCTGCCGCGCACGCTGCGCGGACGCCTGACCGCGCTGATCATCCTGTCGACGTCGGTGATCCTCGCGTCGAGCGGGGTCGCGCTTTACGAGGCGCTCGGCAATCGCGTCGAAACGACGGCCGCCGAGCAGATGGCCGGGATTTCCGCCGCGCTGGGCGCGCATCTGGCCGAAGCGCGCTCGACGGCGGACGTCGCGCGCAACGTCGATATCTGGATCGACCAGTTGCACGGCCATCCGAACATGGATCTCGCGATCTACGACGCGGCGGGCACGCGCCTCGTCGGCACGCCCGGATTCCGCCTGGTTGCACCGCTGCTGACGCTCGACGCGGGGCGCGTGCCGGTCGGTGTCGCGCCGCCCGGCGCGCGGCAGCAGTATCTCGTGACGACCGTGCCGCTCGCCGGCGCAGGCGCACCGGTGGTACGCGTGGCGGTGCAGTACGACCGCAGCGCCGACGTGCTGCTGCTGCGCACGCACGCTTATACGATCGTCGTGATCGAGGTGTTCGGCGTGGTGCTCGCGGCCGCGATCGCGTACGGCATCGCGGCGCTGGGCTTGAGCCCGCTGAGGCGGTTCGCGGCGCGCGCCGAGCAGATGTCGACGAGCCGGCTCGCCCATCCGCTGCCGGAACTCGATACCGCGGGCGAGCTGAAGGAGCTCGAGCACGCGTTCAACGGGATGCTCGGGCGGCTGAACGAATCGTTCACGCGGCTGAGCCAGTTCTCGTCGAATCTCGCGCACGACATGCGCACGCCGCTCACGAACCTGCAGGCGGCCGCACAGGTCGTGCTGTCGCAGCCGCGCAGCGCGGATGAATACCGGAACGTGATCGAGTCGAGCATCGACGAATACCAGCGGCTGTCGCGGATGATCGAGGACATGCTGTTTCTCGCGCGCTCGGAACAGGCCGGCACGTCGATCGACGTGCGGCGATTGAATGCGGCGGAGGAGGCCGGGCGTGTGGCCGGCTACTACGAGGCGCTCGCGGAAGATGCGGGCGTGCAGGTGAAGGTCGACGGTCACGCGTGGGTCGATGCGGACCTGACGCTGTACCAGCGCGCGCTGAGCAACCTGCTGTCCAATGCGCTGAGGTACGCGCCGCGCGGCAGCGTCGTGACGATCGACTGCGTGGAGCAGGGCGGTGCGACGACGATTGCCGTGTCGGACACGGGGCCCGGCATTGCCGCCGAGCATGTCGGGCGGATTTTCGAGCGATTCTATCGCGTCGATCCGTCGCGGCACAATTCGGCGTCGGGTACCGGGCTGGGCCTCGCGATCGTCCGGTCGATCATGGACAATCACGGCGGCGAATGCGGCGTCGACAGCGATCCGGGCCGGCGCACGACGTTCTGGTTGCGCTTTCCGCACCAGCCGGCCGAGCCGAAGCGGCTGGCGGCTGCCGGCGCCTGACACCGCGGGCGGGCAC
>NZ_LDVA01000117.1:0-19690 GCF_050768715.1 Burkholderia sp. ZZQ-2
CCCGCGTCGGGCCGCGATGCGCTGCAGACCGCGCTCGACAGGCTGACGGGCGGCTCGGGCGCGATCGCGATACCCGCGGCCGGCGCGACCGTGTCGGCACCGGCATCGACCGCATCGACCGGCGCCACCGCACCGCTGACCCCGAAGGTCCCGACCTTCGACCGCACCCTCGCCGACGCGAAGGGGGCGCTCGCGACCCAGCAAACGCCGACGCAGGCCACCGCGCAGGCGCTGCAGGCCAACGCGAATGCGCAGTCGGGCGAGCAGCACGCGCTCGCGGCAGCCGGCGACGCGACGGATCCGGCCGCCAGCGCGACGCTCGCAGCCGGCGCAACGGCGGCGGCCGCGACACAGGCGAACCTGCAGTTGTCGCCGGCCGCGGGAGCGATCGCCGCGGCGAACTCGCACGTGCTCGCCCCGCACGTCGGCACCCCGGACTGGACGGACGCGCTGAGCCAGAAGGTCGTGTTCCTGTCGAATGCGCACCAGCAGAGCGCCGAGCTGACCCTCAACCCGCCCGATCTCGGGCCGCTGCAGGTCGTGCTGCGCGTCGCGGACAATCACGCGCACGCGCTGTTCGTGTCGCAGCACGCGCAGGTGCGCGACGCGGTCGAAGCCGCGCTGCCGAAGCTGCGCGAAGCGATGGAATCGGGCGGGCTCGGCCTGGGTAGCGCGACCGTCAGCGACGGCGGCTTCGCTTCGCAGCAGCAGAACCCGCAATCGTCCTTCGCCGGCGGGCAGTCGTCGCGGCGCGGGAGCGGCGGATCGTCAGCCGTCGATGCACCGGTCGACGCTGCGCAATCCGCACCGGTCGCCGCGAGCGTGAGCCGCGCCGGCCTCGTCGATACGTTTGCCTGAGCATGACTGCCCGCGTGCGCGCGCCGTTCAGCGGCCGTGCACCGCGGCAGCCGCCTCGCCGCGCGACACGCCGCCCTTGCGCGCCGCGACGATGAAGTCCGCCGCGCGTTCGCCGATCATCACCGACGGCGCATTCGTGTTCCCGCCGACCAGCGTCGGCATCACCGACGCATCCACCACGCGCAATCCTTCGACGCCGCGCACGCGCAGTTGCGGATCGACGACCGCGTGCGCGTCCGACCCCATCCGGCAGGTGCCGACCGGGTGGTAGATCGTGTCGGCATGCTCGACGATCGTCTTGCGCAGCTCCGCTTCGCTCTGGTCCGCCCGCGTGTACAGCTCGCGCCCGCCCTGCGACGCGAGCGGCGCCTGCGACAGGATCCTGCGCATCGCCTGCGTGCCCCGCACGAGCAGGTCGAGATCGCGCGAATCGCTGAAGAAGCGCGGATCGATCAGCGGTGCATCACGCGCATCGCCGGTCGCGAGCGTCACCGTGCCGCGGCTGAACGGCCGCAGCGCGCACACGTGCAGCGAATAGCCGAAGCCCCAGTGCATCTTGCGGTTGTGGTCGTCCACGAGCGCCGTGCAGAAATGCAGCTGCAGGTCGGGACGCTCGAGCGACGGATCGCTCTTGATGAAGCCGCCGGCCTCCGCGACGTTGCTCGTCATCATCCCGGTGCGGCTCGAGAAATAGCGCGCGAGCGCGGGCGTCATCTTCGCGATCCCGCGCAGGCATACGCCGACCAGTTCCGATGAATTCACGCGCGTGTTGATGATGAAGTCGATGTGGTCGATCAGGTTCGTGCCGACGTCCGGCGCATCCTGCACGACGGCGATCCCGTGCCGGCGCAGTTGCTCGGCCGGGCCGATTCCCGAGCACATCAGCAGTTGCGGCGAATTGAACGCGCCGGCCGACAGGATCACTTCCGCGCGCGCGTCGAGCGTCTCGACGCGCCCGTTGCGCGCGACCGCGACGCCGGCCGCGCGCTTGCCGTCGAACGTGACGCGCAGCACCGTCGCATCGGTGATCACATGCAGGTTCGGCCGGTTGCGGCCGTAGATGTACGCACGCGCGACGCTGCAGCGCGAGCCGTCGCGGTGCGTGACCTGATAGAAGCCGACGCCTTCCTGCGTCGCGCCGTTGAAGTCGTCGTTCAGCGGATAGCCGGCCGCATGCGCGGCCTGGATGAATCGTTCGGAGAACGGATTGCGAAAGCGCAGATCCGACACCGACAGCGGGCCGTCCGCGCCGTGCCACGCATCGGCGCCGCGTTCGTTGCCTTCCGCGCGCCGGAAATACGGCAGCACGTCCTGCCAGCCCCAGCCCGTCGCGCCGAGCTGCGCCCATTCGTCGTAGTCGCCCGGGTGGCCGCGCGTGTAGATCATCGCGTTGATCGCGCTCGAGCCGCCCATCCCGCGCCCGCGCGGCTGGTAGCCGCGCCGCCCGCCGAGGCCCGGCTGCGGCACCGTCTCGTAGCCGTAGTTCGTGCCGAGCTTGAACGGTACCAGCGCCGCGATGCCGACCGGCATGTTGACCAGCAGGTTGCGCTCCGTATGCGAGCCGGCCTCGATCAGCGCGATCGTCGCATCGGGGCAGGCATCGGCGAGACGGCCTGCCAGGCTCGACCCGCCCGACCCGCCGCCGACGATGATGTAGTCGTATTGCATGTCACGTCTCCGTCGTCTCATGGAAGGCGCCCGGCGCCGCCGCGCGACCGCGTCCTTGTAGTGTTCGGGCATTGTAGGAATCGCCACCGTGCGCGCGGCGCGCGGATTCAAGAGCGATTCCTCTAAACGCTCGCGTGAACTAAATTTAAGATGTATCGATTCGCTTTGCGCGACGCGCCGGCCACGAGAAGCCGATCCGTCGCGAAACGGGAGAGACGACGATGCAGCGCCAGGTTCTGCAGGCCGCGTGCCGACCGGGTTGTCCGGATGCAATGCGCGCAGCCCGCATTTCATTTCAAACGGCTGCCCGTGCGGAGGTGCCCCGCGTCATGCGCGCAGTCGATCGAAATCGAACGGCACGCGTCGTCGCCGACCGTTTGGACGGTTTGTCGCCACGGCGGCACGATGCGCCGCGGCATGGTTGGACGGCCCCGTCGCGCCACCCCGCTTCGGTGCGCAGGCGGGCCGTCGCGCCGCGGCGTCGCGCGCCCGGCAACGGTTGCATTGCACTGCATGCCCACGCGCCGCAACACGGTTTCCGGATGCACACACCGTCGCGTGGATGCGACGCCCGCTGCACGCTTGAACCGGTTTTCGAGCACACGTCGCATCCGGCCCCGCGCCGCGCGACACGCACCACCCCGATCCGCGTCGCCGCGCTCGCCGAGCGTGCGCGTGCGGCGTGACGGCCGGCCGACCAGCCAGGCCCAACTGGAGGAGACGACATGAAGAACGACCTGCCCGAACTGGCCCCGCAAGCACTGCCGTCGGTCGATGCACTGACGTCGCTGCTGCGCGACCAGCGCGCGGCCTACCTGCGCGCACCGTACCCGGCTTGGGAAACGCGCGTGCAGCACTTGCGCGCGCTGCGCACGATGCTGATCGATCACGCGGACGCACTCGCCGAAGCGATCAGCGCCGATTTCGGTCATCGCGCGAAGCAGGAAGTGCTGCTGTCGGAAATCTGGATGGCAAAGGAAGAGATCGACGACGCGCTCAAGCACGGCAAGCGCTGGATGAAACCGATCCGCAAGCCGATGAACAAGTGGCTGCGCCCGGCGCGCGCGAAGGTGATTCCGCAGCCTCTCGGCGTGGTCGGCATCGTCGTACCGTGGAACTACCCGGTGCTGCTCGCGGCCGGCCCGCTGATCTGCGCGCTCGCAGCCGGCAACCGCGCGATCATCAAGATGTCCGAACTGACGCCGCGCACGTCGGCGCTGTTCGAGCAGCTCATTGCGAAGACCTTCACGCGCGACCACGTCGCGGTCGTGAACGGCGATGCGGAAGTGGGCGCCGCGTTCAGCGGGCTGCCGTTCGATCATCTGCTGTTCACCGGCTCGACGCACGTCGGCCGCCACGTGATGCGCGCGGCCGCCGACAACCTCACGCCCGTCACGCTCGAACTCGGCGGCAAGTCGCCGGCCATCGTCGGGCCGAACGCGCGCTTCGATGCGGCCGTCGACGCGATCGTCGCGGGCAAGACGCTGAACGCGGGCCAGACCTGCATCGCGCCCGACTACGTGCTGCTGCCGCGCGGGATGGAGGCCGCGTTCATCGAGCGCGCGCGGGCACGGTTCGCGAAGATGTACCCCGACCTGTCGACCAACGGCGACTACACGACGATCGTGTCGCCGCGCCACTACGCCCGGCTGCAGCAGCTCGCCAGCGACGCGCAGGCGGCCGGCGCGCAGCTGCATCCGCTGTCCGACGCGCAATCCGATCCTGCATCGCGCCGCTTCGTGCCGTGCGCGGTCACGCAGGTGCCGGCCGCGTCGCAGCTGATGCAGGAGGAGATCTTTGGGCCGCTGCTGCCGCTCGTGCCGTACGAGCGGCTCGACGAAGCGATCGCATACGTGAATGCGCGCCCGCGTCCGCTTGCGCTCTACCTGTTCGACGAGGACGGCGGCACGATCGACCGCGTGATGCGCGAAACGGTCTCGGGCGGCGTGTCGATCAACGAAACGCTGATGCATATCGCGTGCGGCAGCCTGCCGTTCGGCGGTGTCGGTGCGAGCGGCATGGGCGCATATCACGGCTACGATGGCTTCGTGACGTTCTCGAAGATGAAGCCGGTACTCACCCAGGCGCGCCTGAACACGCGCAACCTGCTCGCGCCGCCGTACGGCAAGCGCTTCGCCGCGCTGATCAAGCTGATGCTGAAGTTCTGAACGGAAGGGATCGAACGGGCCGCGCGCATCGCGCCGCGGCCCGCACCGGCAGGCCGCGCGGCGCCGGTGCCGCGCGCGCCGTCACACGGGCCAGAGCGGCCCTTCCTGCATCGCGCCGATCTGCTCGCGCAACTCGAGCACGCGTGCTTCCCAGTAGCGGTGCGTGTTGAACCACGGGAACGCGGCGGGGAAGGCGGGATCGTCCCAGCGTCGCGCGAGCCATGCCGCGTAGTGGATCAGCCGCAGCGTGCGCAGCGCTTCGACGAGATGCAACTCGCGCGGCTCGAATTCGCAGAAATCCTCGTAGCCGGCCAGCAGGTCCGCGAGCGCACGCGACGCGCCTTCGCGATCGCCCGGCAACAACAGCCACAGATCCTGGATCGCGGGCGCCATCCGGCTGTCGTCGAAGTCGACGAAGTGCGGGCCGGCATCGGTCCACAGCACGTTGCTCGGATGACAGTCGCCGTGGGTGCGCAGCAGGCGGATCTCGCCCGCCCGCTCGAACGCGGCCTCGACGCCTTCGAGCGCGAGCGTCACGGCGGTCTCATACGCGGGCCGCACATCGTCCGGAATGAAATCGTGCGCGAGCAGGTAGTCGCGCGGCTCGTAGCCGAACGTACTGATATCGAGCACGGGACGCGCGGCATACGGCTGCGTCGCGCCGACCGCATGGATCCGGCCGATGAAGCGGCCGAGCCATTCGAGCGTGTCGCTGCGGTCGAGGTCAGGCGCGCGGCCGCCGCGCCGCTCGAAGATCGAGAAGCGGAAACCGTCGAACGCGTGCAGCGTGCGGCCGTCGAATGTGCGCGCGGGCACCGCCGGAATCTCGCGCGCGGCGAGCTCGGCGACGAACGCATGCTCTTCGAGGATCGCTTCGTCCGACCAGCGGGCCGGACGGTAGAACTTCGCGACGACCGGCGGGCCGTCTTCGATGCCCACCTGATATACGCGGTTTTCGTAGCTGTTGAGCGCGAGCAGGCGCCCGTCGGTGCGCAGGCCGGCCGGCATCAGCACGCTGTCGAGCGCGTCGAGCACGCACTCGGGCGTGAGTCCGGCGAACGGCGGGCCGGCGGGAGAAGCGGGAGCGGAAGTGACGTCTTTCATGCCCCGCATTGTGCCGCCAGCCGGGCCGAAAGACGAGCGCCCGGTGCGGCGTATGCGCTCAGTGAAGCGCCGCGCCGGCCGGCAGCACGGATTCGCCGGTGTCGATCAGGTCCTCGAGAAAGAACGGCTCGGTGTTGAGTTCCTTCGACTCGCCCGGTACGCCCGCGTACCAGGTCACCATGGCCATGTCGCCCAGGATGCGCTGGACGATGCCGCGTGCGCCCTTCGGCACAGCGATATGGGTAGTGCAGACAATCGACCCGACATGCATGATGGTTCCCCACTCTTGACTCTTGAAACCCGGCTCGGTGGCGAGCCGGCAAATGCACGATCCGCGCGCTCTCGTCGGAGCGTTGCGCATAATCCCATTGTTCACGGTTTATCGAAGCGCGAAAAGAAGAAGAAGCAGGCGAAGTGCCGCGAATTCGTCGAATGTCTCCAATCAACCACTGCGCCGGACAGGCGCTTGCCCGCCCGGTTACCCCCATCATACCCTGTCGAATGTGACTGCCCGCCGAATCCGCGTCGGCACCGCGACGCGCACGAGACGCATGCCGCGCGCGCATCGCGGGCCCGGTGCCGCATCACCGGGAAATTTCGCGCGACCGCCGTGGCCGAACGACGCCGCACCGTCATCGCCTTCCCCGTACCTCGAACGCAACCGGCACGACGACGGTTGCGCACGCACCGCCCGCTTCGCCGCCCACTTCGCCGCCCACTTCGCCGCCCGCATCACCGCGTGATTCACCGCACGCCGCGCTGCGTCATGCAATGCCACCGACAGTGGTTGCGTCCGATGTCGGCCTTGCGGTACCTTTGATGCTTCATTCGCGTTCCAGCGCATTCCGATCCGATGCATCCGCTCACGTCCGCCCTTGCAAAATCCCGGCCGCAGTTCGACTCGCGGCCGCAGGCGTGTGCGCATCCGTCGGTTCTTCCTCCTCCTGTCGCACCGCCGCTCGTCGGCGCCGCGCCGCCCCCTCCGGCGGCACGCGCCGGCTGACCAGCCGGCTTCCGTTTCGTCTTCCATTCGCCCGCAGGCTTGCATTCGTGCGCCGTGACGCACGGCTCGCTGCTGCGCGCGCGAATGGAACGTTCCGATCCGTTCGACAGGTGGATTCACATGGTTTCGTTCAAACGCGCGCTCGCCGCGCATGGCGCGACGTCGCTCTTCGTGCTGCTGTGGAGCAGCGGCGCGATCTTCGCTGAACTCGGTCTGCGTCACGCATCCGCGTTCGTCTTTCTCACCGCACGTTTCGCCCTTGCATCGCTCGTGCTGCTCGGGCTGGCCTTCGTGCGCAAACGCTGGCTGCCGCCGCGCGGCGAACGGCGCATGGCCGCGCTGACCGGCTTGCTGATGATGGGCGGCTATTCGATCTTCTACCTGCTCGCGCTCGAACGCGGGATCGCGCCGGGTGTGCTCGCCACGATCCTCGGCGTGCAGCCGATCCTCACGCTCGCGCTCGTCGAGCGACGCTGGCAGCCCGTGCGCATCGCGGGACTCGCGCTGTCACTCGCCGGCCTCGCGCTCGTCGTGTGCCGCGGCGTGGGCGACGGCGGCCTGTCGCTCGCGGGCATCGCGTGCGCGCTCACCGCGCTCGTCGCACTGACCGCCGGCTCGCTGCTGCAAAAGCGCGTACGGGCGGCGCCCGCCGACGTGCTGCCGTTGCAGAATGCGATCGGCCTCGCGCTGTGCGTGGCGATCGTGCCGTTCCGGCCGGTGTCGTTCGACATGAGCTGGACGTTCGTGATCCCGCTGCTGTGGCTCGGCATCGTGATCTCGGTGATCGCGCAACTGCTGTTCTACCGGTTGATGCAGCGCGGCGATCTCGTCAACGTGACGAGCCTGTTCTATCTCGTGCCCGTCGTCACCACGCTGATGGATGCCGTGTGGCTCGGCAACCGGCCCGAGCCGCTCGCGCTCGCCGGCATGGGCGCGATCATCGCGGGGCTTGCGCTCGTGTTTCGCGCGCCGGCCGGCCGCGTGCGACCCGACCGCGCATGAGCGGGCGTGCCGCCGCGCCCGCGGGTGCGGCGGCACGCCCCGGACACATGCGATGAATCCGCAGAAATCGAAAGGCACGAGAAAGATGTGCGCAAGGCGTTCGTCTGACTTGCGGGAAAAATGCGTGATATGCCGGGCATTCCGCTGATTTTTAATGGTTCGGATAGCGAAAAGCGCTGCCGGTTGCCTATACTCGAATTGACCGGCCCGCTCGCAATCGGGTCGCGACCAACACTAGAAACACCCGGCATGGAGCCGGAGCAAACGCTGAAGTGCCGACTCCGCCCGATATCCCACAGGGAGACGACTGGAGCAAGCACTAAAGCGCCGACTCCGCCCGATATCCCACAGGGATGGGGCCGGAGTAAGCGCTAAAGCGCTAACTCCGGCCGACACTGGAGACACGCATGACAACCTACTTCACGATCGGCGACTTCATCCTGTTGATTCCGATGGCGCTGGCCGGAGCGCTATTTCTCGGCGCGGTGCCGTGCGCAACCGAGTTCCGCCACAACCTGCTACGCGTGCTGGGCGTCATCCTCGGCGTCGGCGTCGCGGTATTGCTCGTCGAAGGCCTGCCTGCGCTGATCTAGCAGCGCACCACCCGTGCGTGCCGTGCATCGCTGCACAGCAGCGATGCGACAGGCCGCACGCGAGCCATTGATACGACACGCGATGTTTCGCATGCCGTATCGACCGCCGGTCAGATCGCCTGATCGGTGGACGGCTTTTCCCACAGATTGATGCCGCCTTCCGTCGCGTAACGGTCGATCTCCGCGAGTTCCTCCGCCGAGAATTCGAGGTGCTTCAGCGCACCGACGTTTTCACGCACCTGCTCCGCACGGCTCGCGCCGATCAGCGCGGACGTCACGCGGCCGTTGCGCAGCACCCATGCGAGCGCCATCTGTGCAAGGCTCTGCCCGCGCCGCTCGGCGATCGCGTTGAGCTTGCGCACGTGCTCGAGGTTGTCCGCGCTCAGGTGATCCTGCTTCAGCGAGCCGCCGCCCGGCTTGTTCACGCGCGCGTCGGCCGGCACGCCGTTCAGGTACTTCGACGTGAGCAACCCCTGCGCGAGCGGCGTGAACGCGATGCTGCCCGTGCCGATCTCGTCGAGCGTGCCGAGCAGCTCGGTTTCGACCCAGCGGTTCAGCAGGTTGTACGACGGCTGATGGATCAGCAGCGGCACCTTGTACTGCGCGAGCAGCTCGGCCATCTCGCGCGTCTTCGCCGCCGAATACGACGAAATGCCGATATAGAGCGCCTTGCCCTGCTGCACGGCCGACGCGAGCGCGCCCGCCGTTTCCTCGAGCGGCGTGTGCGCGTCGAAGCGGTGCGAATAGAAGATGTCGACGTAGTCGAGCCCCATCCGCTGCAGGCTCTGGTCGAGGCTCGCGAGCACGTACTTGCGCGACCCGCCGCCGCTGCCGTACGGCCCCGGCCACATGTCCCAGCCGGCCTTCGTCGAGATCAGCAACTCGTCGCGATACGGCCGGAAATCCTCCTTCAGCAGCCGGCCGAAGTTGGTTTCGGCACTGCCGTACGGCGGCCCGTAGTTGTTCGCGAGATCGAAGTGGTTGATGCCGAGGTCGAACGCGGTACGCAGGATTTCGCGCTGCGTCGAGATCGGCGTCGAGTCGCCGAAGTTGTGCCACAGGCCGAGCGACAAGGCGGGCAGTTTGAGCCCGGATTTGCCACAGGTGCGGTATTGCATGTCGGCATAACGTTCGGAAGCTGCTTCGTAGGCCATGAGTCTGTTCCGTCAGGACATCGGAGGAAGGGACGCGCGCCGGCCGCGCCGATGGCGCGACGGCGGCGAAGGAGTCATACGACGACTATGGTAGCGAAAGCGGCCGGATCGCGCACGGCGGCACGGCGATGGACGCGGCCGCGGTCGTCGCCTACACTGCGGCGTCTCGAATCACCGTTTCAGCGAGGTTGGTATGTCCCGGGTCATCTCGGTTGCACTGCTCGTCGGCGGCGTCGTGCTGCTGTATTTCGGCGGCCAGTCGTTCCATTCGATCAACGACAACGTGTCGCGCTTCTTCACCGGTTCGCCCGCGACGAAGACGATCCTGCTGATCGCGGGCGGCGCCGTCGCATCGTTCATCGGCCTGATCGGCCTCGCGATGCCGGGCAACAAGCGCTGATCGCGCAGCCGCGCGATGCACACGCGGCCCGCGTCGTGCGACCGCGCCGCGCCAAGCGAAACGGGCGGCCAGGCCGCCCGTTGCTTCATCCGCCGGCGATGCACCGCATCGCGTGACCTCGGTGGTGTCACCGCCCGTCCGGTCCGAACCTAGAACTGCACTTCCGGCTTCGACGCCGAGCGCGTGCCGGGCAGCGGCCGGTTGCTCGCGCCGTGATAGGTGTACACGAGCGAGAACTTCACCTGATCGGAACGGTTCTGTCCGGCCGAATGCAGCGTATTGCTGTGGAAGAACACCACGTCGCCCGTCTGCAGCGACGGGCACGTGGCCGCATCAATCATCTTCCGGTTCGCCGGCAGGTCGCTGCGGAAGAACTTCGCATCGTCGAACGCTTCAGGCCCGAATTCGGCCGTATGCGACCCCGGTACGAGCCACAGTGCACCGTTCTCGTTCGTTTCCGGCCCGAGTGCGAGCCACACCGACACCATGTCCGGGCGCTCGAACGACCAGTAGCGAAAATCGCGATGCCAGCCGGTCAGGCTGCCGTACGCGGGATGCTTCGTCATCATGCAGTTGTGATGCGCGCGCGACAGCACGGGTTCTTCGCCGAAATACTCGCGCATCCACGCACCGATTTCGGGTGCGATCGCGCGCTCGGCGAACGCCGGATCGCGTGAATACGCATCGAGCAGCCGCCGCACCGTATGCCCGCCCGGCGCATGCTTGGACTCGGGCGCGCCCGGGTAGCGCAGATCCGCCTCGAACTCGATCGGCTCGGCCGCCTCCCGCAACTGGCGCTCCGCGATCTGCCTGAGCGCCGCGCACTGCGCTTCGCCGACGAGGCCACGCGCGACGACAAAGCCGCGCTCGCGCAATTCCGCGACTTGCGCGCGGATCGATTCCGACTGCAATGGAGACGACATGGGATGCCAGACGTTTATTGTGTGAATGTGACGATTGTAAATCGGCGCCGGATGCCGCGAACAGCACCATTGTCATGCGCAGGGGCATGCCAATCGCGGATTTGATCCGGCTCAAGGGAACTGTTCGTCGCGGCACCTGCCTCACCGACAGGCGGTATGCGGCACACGCCTTGTGGCACAAGGGTTTATCGCGACTTTTGCCCGTCATGAATCCCCTGTAGCCTGTCGCGGCCTGTCAATTCTGGCGGGCGCGGCGCGCAGCGAGTTTCAGTAAGATCCGTTGCGTCATCCGAGGCCGTTCATACCAGTGCGCTCTCCAGGGCGCCATCCATACAAGCGAAGCATCGTTCACATGCCATTCCGTCTGACTTCCCGTCTCAGCCGCGCTGCGAAGCGCGTCGTGCCGACCGCTCCTGCCCGCTCGCTGCGCCATCACCGCGCACGCACGCAGGCGCTGGCCGAGCGCACGCCCGCCCACAGCCGGCTGGACGGTATCCGTGCGTGGTTCCACGCATTTTTCTCGATGATGAGTGCACAGGCCTTCTCGCGCCGCGCCGGCCTGCGCTCGCTGCTGCAGAAACCGTCGTCGCTGCGCGCGCTCGCGCTGCGCCGCACGCTCGGGCCGCAACGCCGCGTCAACCGTCCGCGCCGCCTCGCGGCCAGCAACGGCTGGTTCGGGTTCGGCGCGCGCTGAGCGCACGCCGGCGGGCACCGCGCGCGACGATCGCCGTCGCGCCGTTTGTCCGGTTGCCCCGACGATCGGATCCCATAAAAAAACCCCGGCTAGCCGGGGTTTTTCATTTCAGGCGGACGACGCTTACGCGACGCGTGCCGTCGGCTCGACGCCGGCCGCTTCGGCCAGTGCTAGCGCCTTGTCGGTCGCTTCCCACGAGAATTCCGGCTCTTCGCGGCCGAAGTGGCCGTAAGCAGCCGTCTTCTCGTAGATCGGGCGCAGCAGGTCGAGCATCTTGATGATGCCCTTCGGACGCAGGTCGAAATGCTCGCGCACGAGCTTCGTGATCACCGCATCCGACACGCGGCCCGTGCCGAACGTGTTGACCATCACCGAGGTCGGCTCGGCGACGCCGATCGCGTACGACACCTGGATCAGCGCGCGCGACGCGAGGCCGGCGGCGACGATGTTCTTCGCGACGTAGCGGCCTGCGTACGCAGCCGAACGGTCGACCTTCGACGGATCCTTGCCCGAGAACGCGCCGCCGCCGTGCGGTGCGGCACCGCCGTACGTGTCGACGATGATCTTGCGGCCGGTCAGGCCGCAATCGCCCTGCGGGCCGCCGATCACGAACCGGCCGGTCGGGTTCACCAGGAACTTGATGTCGCCCTTGATCAGGTCGGCCGGCAGCGTCGGCTTGATGATTTCCTCGATCACGGCTTCGCGCAGCGCGGGCAGTTCGATGTCCGGTGCGTGCTGCGTCGACAGCACGACGGTGTCGATCGAATGCGGCTTGCCGTCGACGTAGCGGACGGTGACCTGCGACTTCGCGTCCGGGCGCAGCCATTGCAGGCGGCCGTCGCGGCGCAGGCTGGCCTGGCGCTCGACGAGACGGTGCGACAGGTAGATCGGCAGCGGCATCAGTTCCGGCGTTTCATCGCACGCGTAACCGAACATCAGGCCCTGGTCGCCCGCGCCCTGATCGAGGTTGTCGTCGTGTGCACGATCGACGCCCTGGGCGATATCCGGCGACTGCTTGTCGTACGCGACGAGCACCGCGCAACCCTTGTAGTCGATGCCGTAGTCGGTGTTGTCGTAGCCGATGCGCTTGATCGTGTCGCGCGCGATCTGGATGTAGTCGATGTTGGCCGTCGTGGTGATTTCACCGGCCAGGACGACGAGACCCGTGTTGCACAGCGTTTCCGCCGCGACGCGGGAATACTTGTCTTGCTCGAGGATGGCGTCGAGGATCGCGTCCGAGATTTGGTCCGCGACCTTGTCCGGATGGCCTTCGGAGACGGATTCGGACGTGAAGAGATAATCGTTTGCCACTTTTTCAGGCTCCTGTGTGGTTACGGTTGGTTTCACGTAGCCAGCTTCGTTGGGCCTGAAGCGGCGACGCTTTAGCGGATTACCAGGACCGGGCAGCGCGTATGACGCCAACCGGCTTCGCCCCGCAAGTTGTCAGTTAACTCGGCGAAGCCCGTATTATAGCGGCTTTCCTGAATTGTCACAGAGCGCCGCCCGTGCTGCATCTTCCGCTGTCTCACCTACCTGTTCGCAACGCGCCGGCCAGCCGGTTCCACGGAGGTTTCGCATGCTAGGTCGTCTAGGCACGCACCTCGCCATTGGCTTGCTGAAACTGCTCGCCCTGTTGCCGTACGGCCTGACCGCACGGTTCGGCGATGGTCTCGGCTGGCTGCTCTACAAGATCCCCAGCCGGCGAAAACGCATCGTACACACCAATCTGAAACTCTGCTTCCCGGATTGGAGCGACGCACGCCGCGAGGAAGTGGCAGGCCAGCATTTCCGCCATGCGATCCGCAGCTACGTCGAGCGCAGCGTGCAGTGGTTCGGCTCGGAGAAAAAGCTCGCGAAGCTGATCCAGGTCGACAGCGCGGTCGACCTCGACGATCCGGACCTGCCGCCGACGCTGTTCCTCGGCCTGCATTTCGTCGGCATCGAAGCCGGCTCGATCTGGCTGAACCGTTCGCTCCACCGCCGCTGCGGGTCGCTCTACCAGCCGTTCTCGAACGCCGTGCTCGAGGAAGAGGCGAAGAAGGCGCGCGGGCGTTTCGACGCCGAGATGGTCGGCCGCGCGGACAGCGCACGCGTCGTGCTGCGCTGGCTGCGCGACCGCAAGCCGGTGATGCTCGGCGCCGACATGGATTACGGACTGCGCAATTCGACCTTCGTCCCGTTTTTCGGCGTGCCCGCGTGCACGCTGACGGCGGTCGGCCGGCTCGCGAAGACGGGCCGCGCGCAGGTCGTGCCGTTCATCGGCGAGGTGCTGCCGAACTACAAGGGTTATCGCCTGAAGGTATTCAAGCCGTGGGATCACTACCCGACGGGCGACGACGATCTCGACGCGCGGCGAATGAACGAATTCCTCGAGGAACAGATCCCGCTGATGCCCGAGCAATACTATTGGGTCCACAAGCGCTTCAAGACGCGCCCGGCCGGCGAGCCGAGCCTGTACTGACCCCGCCGGAAGACGTTCGCAGGCGGGGCGTCATGTGCGCGCCTGCGCCCTCGCCACCTTCGGCGCGCCCTTCGCGCGCGCGCGCCACAGATCGTGGGCCGACTGCTGCGCGAGCCACAGATCGGCCCGCCCCCCGTTTTCCTCGCCGAGCCACGCTTCGAGGCGCAGCGCCATTTCCGGCGAGATGCCGGCATGGCCGTGCAGGATCCGCGACAGTGCGGCAGGCGTCACGCCCAGCTGCGACGCGGCCTCGGTGACGGTCAGGCCAAGCGCCGGCAGCACGTCGTCGCGCAGCGTTTCGCCCGGATGGGGCGGATTGAAGATGCGGTTCATGGCTTGAATGAGCTCGCTGGAGGTTGACAGGGCGTATGGCGAAACAATACGAATCTCCGGGTGGCCTCATCAATTGAACGAGTACGAAAACGCCCGGAACGCCCGCGCAGGACGCCCCTGTCGGCTGCATGTATCATTTGCGGTTGAGATCAGCACGACGAACGAGGCCGCCCGGCATGGCGCGGCGTCGCGCGAGCCGCGCTGACCGCCTTGTTCGCCATGGAAATCCGGACCCAGTGAAACTCTCGTTCACCAAGATGCACGGCGCGGGCAACGACTTCGTCGTGCTCGACGGCTATTCGCGCGCATTGCCGCCGCTCACCGAAGCGCAGGTGCGCGCGCTCGCCAACCGCCACTTCGGCATCGGCGCCGATCAGTTGCTGCTCGTCGAAAAACCGACCGTCGACGGCGTCGATTTCAAGTACCGGATCTTCAATTGCGACGGCGGCGAGGTCGAACACTGCGGCAACGGCGCACGCTGCTTCGTGAAGTTCGTCAGCGACCGCGGCCTGACCGACAAGCGCAGCGTGCGCGTGCAGGTCATGAAGGGCCTGATCACGCTGACGATGCAGGACAACGGCGAAGTCGTCGTCGACATGGGTGCGCCCGTGTTCGCGCCGGCGCAGGTGCCGTTCGATGCGGCGGGCCTCGACGGCCGCACCGAGGGCCGCGACACGTTGTGGCCGCTCGACGTCGGCGGCGCGACGCGCTGGATCTCGACGGTGTCGATGGGCAACCCGCACGCGGTGCAGATCGTCGACGACGCCGAAGCGTATCCGGTGCTCGAGGAAGGCCCGCTGATCGAGCACCACGCGCGCTTCCCGGAACGCGTGAACGCCGGCTTCATGCAGATCGTGTCGCGCAGCGAAGTGCGGCTGCGCGTGTACGAACGCGCGGCGGGCGAGACGCTCGCGTGCGGCACCGGCGCGTGCGCGGCGGTCGCGGCCGGCATCCGGCGCGGCCTGCTCGATTCGCCCGTGACCGTGCACACGCACGGCGGCACGCTGACGATCAGCTGGGACGGCGCACGCGACGAAGCTGCCGCGCTGATGATGGCCGGGCCCGCCACGACCGTGTTCGAAGGCGAGATCGACCTGCCTGCTTGACCCTGCAACGTCCTTGATAACTGAACGCTCCAGCCACATGAACGATCGCGAAGTCGCCGACTACCTGCTCGCCAATCCCGAATTCTTCGCGCAGCACGCCGAACTGCTCGCGACGATCCGCCTCGCGAACCCGCACGGCAAGGCCGCGATCTCGCTGCAGGAGCGGCAGATGGAGATGTTGCGCGACAAGAACAAGCATCTCGAGCGCCGGCTCGCCGAACTCGTGCGCTACGGCCACGAGAACGACAGCCTGTCCGCGAAGTTCAGCCGCTGGACCGCCCGCGTGATCGCGGAACGCGATCCGTACGCGCTGCCGCGCACGATCGCCGACGGCATCGCCGACGTATTCGACGTGCCGCAGACGGCACTGCGCGTGTGGGACGTCGCCGACACCTATTCGCAGGCCGACTTCGCGCGCCAGGTCGGCGAGGAAGTGCGCCTGTTCACGAACGGCCTGTCGACGCCGTACTGCGGTGCGAACACGGGCTTCGAGGCCGCGCAGTGGCTCGCGCCCGCGGTCGCCGCCCCGGCCGCGAATGCGGCGGAAGGCGCGGACGCCGCGCCGCCGGCCGGCGACGGTTCGGCCGCATCGGTCGCACTGCTCGCGCTGCGCGCGCCGCTCGCCGGCACCGATGCGCCCGCGTTCGGCCTGCTCGTACTGGGTTCGCCCGACCCGCGCCGCTTCCACGACGGGATGGCCACCGACTTCCTCGCGCAGATCGCAACGCTCGCGAGCGCCGCGCTCACGCGCCTGCTGCCGCACTGAGCCTGCCGCACGCGATGACAGACGATCCGGTCGCCGCCTACCTGTCGAACCTGAAGCACGTCAGGCAGCTGTCGGAGCACACGCTGCGCGCCTACACGCACGAACTCGACGAACTGAAGAAGCTTGCGGCCGGCCGGCCGCTCGAAGTGCTGACGGCTGCCGACATGCGCGGCGCGGTCGCGCGCGCGCATGCGGGCGGGCTGTCCGCACGGTCGATCGCGCACCGGCTGTCCGCGTGGCGCGCGTTCTACCGCTGGCTCGCGCAGCGCATCGACATGCCCGCGAACCCGGTCGCCGCGGTGCGCGCGCCGAAACGCCCGAAGACCTTGCCGAAGGCGCTGTCGGTCGACGACGCATCGGCCCTGATGGACGCACCGCTCGCCGGCACGACCGAAAGCATCCGCGATCACGCGATCCTCGAGCTGTTCTACTCGTCGGGGCTGCGCCTCGCGGAGCTGATCGGGCTCGACGTCATGTACACGCAGGCCGACGGCTACCGCTCGGCCGGCTGGCTCGATCTCGCCGAAGCCGAAGTCACCGTGCGCGGCAAGGGCAACAAGGAGCGCAAGGTGCCGGTCGGCCGCAAGGCAATCGATGCGCTGAACGCATGGCTCGCGGTGCGCGGCGAATTCGTGAAGCACGATCCGCATCCGCTGTTCGTGTCCGTGCGCGGCAACCGGATGTCGCCGGGCGTCGTGCGCGAGCGCGTGAAGCGCGCGGCGCTCGCCGCGGGCATCCCCGCCAACGTCCATCCGCACGTGCTGCGCCACTCGTTCGCGACGCACGTGCTGCAGTCGAGCGGCGACCTGCGCGCGGTGCAGGAACTGCTCGGCCACGCGAGCGTGTCCGCGACGCAGGTCTACACGTCGCTCGACTTCCAGCATCTCGCGAAGATTTACGACAGCGCGCATCCGCGCGCGAAGAAGCGCGACTGACGCGCGTCCCGTATTACCCGCCGCGCGCGGCGACCGGCCACGGTCGGCTTCGCGCACGGCCCATTTCGATCTCATCATGCAAACCGTCACCCTCAAGCCGTCCAAGGACAAATCGCTGCTGCGCCGCCATCCGTGGATCTACGCCAATGCGATCGACCGCGTCGACGGCAAACCCACGCCCGGCGCGACCGTGATCGTGCGCGCGCACGACGGCCGCTTCCTCGCGCGCGGCGCGTACAGCCCGCAGTCGCAGATCCGCGTGCGCGTGTGGAGCTTCGACGAGAACGAGCCGATCGACCACGCGTTCTTCAAGCGCCGCGTGCAGCGCGCCGTTGCGCACCGCACGACGATGGTGTCGGGCACGGGCGCGGTGCGGCTCGTGTTCGGCGAAGCCGACGGGCTGCCGGGGCTGATCGTCGACTATTACGTCGCGGACACTGCCGAAGCCGGCGCGGCGCCGCGCGGCCAGCTCGTCTGCCAGTTCATGGCCGCGGGCGTCGAAGCATGGAAGGACGCGATCGTGAAGGCGCTCGTCGGCGCGACCGGCTGCCCGAACGTGTACGAGCGCTCAGACGTGTCGATCCGCGACAAGGAAGGGCTCGAGCAGACGACCGGCGTGCTGGCCGGCGACGCGCCACCCGCGACGCTGATCTCGAACGAAAACGGCGTGCGCTATCACGTCGACGTGCCGAACGGCCACAAGACGGGCTTCTACGTCGACCAGCGCGACAACCGCGCGCTGGTTGCGCAGTACGCGGCTGATCGCGACGTGCTGAACTGCTTCTGCTACACCGGCGGCTTCTCGCTCGCGGCGCTCAAGGGCGGCGCGAAGCGTGTCGTGTCGATCGACTCGTCGGGCGATGCGCTCGCGCTCGCGCAGCAGAACGTCGTCGCCAACGGTTTCGACGCCGAACGCGCGACCTGGCTCGACGCCGACGCGTTCAAGACGCTGCGCCGCCTCGTCGACGAAGGCGAGCGTTTCGACCTGATCGTGCTCGATCCGCCGAAGTTTGCGCCGACCCGCGACAGCGTCGATCGCGCGGCGCGCGCGTACAAGGACATCAACCTGAGCGGCTTCAAGCTGCTGCGTCCGGGCGGCCTGCTGTTCACGTACTCGTGTTCGGGCGCGATCGACATGGACCTGTTCCAGAAGATCGTCGCGGGCGCGGCTGCCGACGCGAAGGTCGACGCGCGCATCCTGAAGCGGCTCGGCGCGGGCGTCGATCACCCGCTGCTCGCGGCATTCCCGGAAGGCGAATATCTGAAGGGCCTGCTGTTGCAAATCGTCTGATCGCCCCGATCTACGCGCGTAACCTTCCGCCGGCCGCGGCCTCGCGCCCGGCGGATTCGCGTTCCCGCCTGTCGTTCGGACGACGGGCGGGGGCTTGACAGGTATGTTTCAATGGATGGTTGTGCGCCCCGGCTGGCAGCGCGAGCGGGCGCAACGCACATCCTGGTTTTGACCCCGATTCACGAACCACAGGCGATTGACATGGCCACTCCCGTCACCATCCTCACCGGCTTCCTCGGCAGCGGCAAGACGACGCTGCTCAAGCGCATCCTGAACGAACAGCACGGCATGAAGATCGCCGTGATCGAGAACGAGTTCGGCGAAGAGAACATCGACAACGAAATCCTCGTGCAGGATTCGAACGAGCAGATCATCCAGATGAGCAACGGCTGCATCTGCTGCACGATCCGCGGCGACCTCGCCCGCGCGCTCGGCGACCTGGCCGCGAAGAAGCGCGAAGGCAAGCTCGACTTCGACCGCATCGTGATCGAAACCACCGGCCTTGCGAACCCGGGCCCCGTCGCGCAGACCTTCTTCATCGACAGCGAAATCGCCGACGATTTCCTGCTCGACGCGGTCATCACGCTGGTCGACGCGAAGCACGCGAACGCGCAGCTCGACGAGCACGAAGTCGTGCAGCGCCAGGTCGGCTTCGCCGACCGGCTGTTCATCACGAAGTCGGACCTGGTCGACGACCAGACCGTGGCCGGCCTGAAGCACCGCCTGATGCACATGAACCCGAAGGCCGCGATCAAGGTCGTGAACTTCGGCGAAGCCGACATCAAGGAAATCTTCGACCTGCGCGGCTTCAACCTGAACGCGAAGCTCGAGATCGACCCCGACTTCCTCGCCGAGGACGATCACGCCCATCATCACCACGATCACGACCATGATCACGATCACGCCAATTGCGACCACGATCACGGTCAATGCGCGCACGATCACGACCACGGCCACCACCATCACCACCACGCGCACCACGACGACAAGATCAAGTCGTTCGTGTATCGCAACGACCGCCCGTTCGACCCGAACAAGCTGGAAGACTTCCTCGGCGGCATCCTGCAGATCTACGGCGAGCGGATGCTGCGCTACAAGGGCGTGCTGTACATGAAGGGCGTCGACCGCAAGGTCGTGTTCCAGGGCGTGCATCAGATGATGGGCAGCGACCTCGCCGCGAAGTGGCTGCCGATCGAGAAGAAGACGAACAAGATGGTGTTCATCGGCGTCG
>NZ_LDVA01000118.1:0-23763 GCF_050768715.1 Burkholderia sp. ZZQ-2
ACGAGCAGCACGATCCAGATGATCAGCGACAGCCCGGACACCAGGAAAGCGAGAACCAGCATCATCGGCGCGCCTCCTGCCGGGCGCCGGGTTCGGCAAAATCAATGGGGGTCGGGAACAAAACGCCCGAAACGGCACGGGCGGCCGGGTAATACGCGTAAGAATCGACGGTCATCGAATGGCCTTGAAATGAGCGCGACGCCGGGCAGCCGGAGCGGCTGCCCGCGAAACCGCATAGTTTACTGGGTTCCGCACGCGCCAGCGCCGACGCGGCTCTCCCGCAAATGCAACATGGCAGACACAGCACCAAAGCAAGGACGGCCCGATAGAGTTAAAATGCGCGATTAATTCGGGGTTCCGGGGCCTGGCCGGCCGGTTCGTTCCTGCCTTCATAACATCAAGCCGGGGCGAGCGAGCGAGTGCCAGCTCCTCGAACCCCGGCGTCTGTCGTCGGAGTTCGCTCACTTATGCGAGTCATCCTTGCCCAGCCCCGCGGCTTTTGTGCGGGAGTTGTCCGTGCGATCGAGATCGTCGATCGCGCGCTGCAACAGCACGGTGCGCCGGTCTATGTGCGTCATGAGATCGTGCATAACCGGCATGTCGTCGAAAACCTGCGTAATAAAGGGGCGCGATTCGTTGAGGAGCTCGACGAGGTGCCCCACGGCGCTGTCGCGATCTTCAGCGCGCACGGTGTCGCCCAGACGGTCGAGCGCGATGCGGAAACGCGCGGGCTCGACGTGCTCGACGCCACCTGCCCGCTCGTCACGAAAGTGCACGTGCAAGGCCGCCAGTACGTCGCGGCGGGCCGCCGGCTGATCCTGATCGGCCATGCGGGCCACCCGGAAGTCGAGGGTACGATCGGCCAGATTCCGGCAGAGGTGATCCTCGTGCAAAGCGAAGCGGAAGTCGATACGCTGACGCTGCCCGTCGACACGCCGGTCGCGTACATCACGCAGACCACGCTGTCGGTCGACGATACGCGCGGCATCATCGAAGCGCTGCAGCGCCGGTTCACCGACATCGTCGGCCCGGACACGCGCGACATCTGCTATGCCACGCAGAATCGCCAGGCTGCCGTGCGCGAACTGAGCGAACAGGTCGACGTACTGCTCGTGGTCGGTGCGACGAACAGCTCGAACTCGAACCGCCTGCGCGAGATCGGCACCGAAAGCGGTGTGCCGAGCTACCTCGTCGCCGACGGTTCGGAAGTCAAGGCCGAATGGTTCGCGAATGCGACGACCGTCGGCCTGACCGCCGGGGCGTCCGCGCCCGAGGAAATGGTCGAAGATGTAATCGGCGCGTTGCGCGCGCTGGGCCCCGTCGACGTCACGACGATGGCGGGCCGTGAAGAAAAAGTCGAATTCAAGTTGCCGGCGAAGCTCACGCAAGCTGTCGCCCGCGAAGTTTAAGGAGGACATCTCTTGTCTATTCCGCTGCTCCAGCAAGTCCGCGTCGGCGCGTACATCACGCGCCAACACCTGTCCGGCAACAAACGCTATCCGCTCGCGCTGATGCTCGAGCCGCTGTTCCGCTGCAACCTCGCTTGCAACGGCTGCGGCAAGATCGATTACCCGGATCCCATCCTGAACCAGCGCCTGTCCGTCCAGGAATGCCTGGAAGCGGTCGACGAGTGCGGCGCACCCATCGTGTCGATCGCCGGCGGCGAGCCGCTGCTGCACAAGGAAATGCCGGAAATCGTCCGCGGCATCATGAAGCGCAAGAAGTTCGTCTACCTCTGCACGAACGCGCTGCTGATGGAAAAGAAGATGGACGACTACCAGCCGAGCCCGTACTTCGTCTGGTCGGTCCACCTCGACGGCGACGCGCAGATGCACGACCACTCGGTGTCGCAGGAAGGCGTGTACGACAAGGCGGTCGCGGCGATCAAGGAAGCGAAGCGCCGCGGCTTCCGCGTGAACATCAACTGCACGCTGTTCAACGATGCGATCCCCGAGCGCGTCGCGAAGTTCTTCGATACGCTCAAGCCGATCGGCGTCGACGGCATCACCGTGTCGCCGGGCTACGCGTATGAGCGCGCACCGGATCAGCAGCACTTCCTGAACCGCGACAAGACGAAGAACCTGTTCCGCGAGATCCTGAAGCGCGGCGAAGGCGGCAAGCGCTGGTCGTTCAGCCAGTCGTCGCTGTTCCTCGACTTCCTGGCCGGCAACCAGACGTACAAGTGCACGCCGTGGGGCAACCCGGCGCGTACGGTGTTCGGCTGGCAGAAGCCGTGCTACCTGGTCGGCGAAGGTTACGTGAAGACCTTCAAGGAACTGATGGAAGACACGAACTGGGACAACTACGGCGTCGGCAACTACGAGAAGTGCGCGGACTGCATGGTCCACTGCGGCTTCGAGGCGACCGCCGTGATGGACACGATGGCGCATCCGCTGAAGGCGTTCGCCGTGAGCCGCAAGGGCATCAAGACCGACGGCCCGTTCGCACCGGACATTCCGATCGACAAGCAGCGTCCGGCCGAGTACGTGTTCTCGCGCCACGTCGAGATCAAGCTCGAGGAAATCCAGCGCGCCGGCAAGGGCAAGCTGCAGAAGCCGGCGAAGCCGGCAGCCGCCGCCTAAGCGCGTTTCGCCACGCGGGGGCTTTCCCTTCGCGCCGGCGGGAAAAAAAGAAGCGCCACGGAGCCTGCTCCGTGGCGCTTTTGTTTTGGGCCGAGGTGTCGAGTCGCGTTCCGCCGTCACCGTATGGCCACGACAGGCCGCGACAGCCGTGCAATCGCTGCTTCGGCGATTGACGGCGGCCGTGCCGGTGCGGCCGGCCCTGTCTCCTCCAGACTCCCGGCAAAACCGGTGCGACGCTACGCGGCCAGCGATTCGGCCGCGTGCATGCGGATCTTCTCCGCCGCGCCCGCGACGAGCGCCGGCTGGCCGCTCGACGCGAACGCGCAGACGTGCTCCCACAGCTCGGCCAGCCGACGCCGCGTGAGCGTCGTGACGCACGTGTCGTTCGCCGCGAGCACATGCTCGAGCACCGCGCATTCGTCGTCGTGCAACGTCCATGCGCCGCCTTGCGCCGCGCGTGCCACGCCCGCGTCGAGCGCACGCTCGGCGTCGACGCACAGGTCGATGTCGGCATCCGCGCACACCGCATCGTCGAGCGCCAGGAACACCAGGTAGACGCTCGTGCGCAACCGCATCAGCAGCGCCTCGTTGCCATGCCCGCCACGCAGCGCGACGAGCGCCATGTGGCATTTCAGCGAGATGTCGCGTGCATGCACCGGCGGCAGCGGCAGCAACCACTCGCGGGTCAGCGGCACGTGGCGGCGGTGCTTCCGGGAGCCCTTCATGACGGGCTCCCGCTTGCGGGCGCATCGCTCGCCGCGACGGCCGGCCATGCGGTACGGCACGCAACGGCATCACGGTGCGCAAGGCGGCGGTGTTTCGTACGACGTCGCGCGCCGCGCGCATCGTCCCGCCGCTGCGACGCTCGCGCGGCCGGCAGCCGGCGCAGCGCCGGCGCGCGCACGACGCACGCAAATCGGATCGGGCAAGCCATGCTCGTCTCCTGCATCAGAACGTGTTCTCGCCCTTCAGGTAGTACGCGGTCTTCACGAAGAACGCCTTGACCGGATGGCCGCCCTGCGCGTCGCGTGCGGCGCGCGCCTCCATCTCGGCCCGCTCTTCGCGCGACCGGTCCGGCACCGGATTGCGGACACGTTCGAGCGCACGCTGCATCGCGAGCGGATAGTTCTGGTTGCCGGCCGACGTCGCGCGATAGCCTGCGCGCGTCATCTGCATCAGTTGCGCGTTGGTTTCGGCACGCGCCGCCGACCAGCTCGACAACGAGGCATTCGATGCCCCATCGGAAACGGCCGACTGCGCAAAGCTGACGGCGGGCAGCGCAACGAGTGCGCAGGAAAGTACAGCAACGGGAACGAGGGATCGCATAGTGGCCTCCAGATGGTTGTCCCCGCATCGATCATGTTCGACGATGCGTTGAAAGCATCGTATGTCGCGCTGCATGCCGCTTGAATAGCCGATTCCGCAATTGATATTTTCGGCTTCGGAATTCGGTGCGCGAACCACGTCATGCGCGAATCCCTCTCAATCGGAATTTCTTTATTTCATTCAATGCCCTGATCGCATTTGTTCAGACGATCCGAAGCCGTGCATACAGCGCTTTTTCAATTTCCGAAATGACGTGTTGCCGATGCGATCGCAGCGGGCGCACCTTCCGGCAAGGCTTCCGGCGTGATATCGCGCGTGCGGATACCCGCGGATATCTCGAACCGCGGCCTTGCCGGATCAAACGGTTCTCGTGATTCAGGACAAGCATCGCATCCGGATTGCCGGATGGCGACACGACGTGCGCAGCAAGGACGCGCGATAATCGCGCATCGGCCGTTTCGCACGGCACCTCATGCATTCCCATTTTTATCGAGTCCTTCCATGGCTGCCCTCGACACCACCGCCATCCACAGTTGGCATGCGCACGTCTATTTCGATGCGGCCAGCCGCGACGCCGCGTGGGCGTTTCGCCAGGTCGTCGACGAACGGTTCGGCGCGATCATCGAACTCGGCCGCTTTCACGAACGCCTCGTCGGCCCGCACCCGGCGTGGTCGTACCAGATCGCGTTCGACACCGCGCGCTTCGACGAAATCGTGCCGTGGCTCGTGCTGAACCACGGCGCGCTGGATATCTTCCTGCATCCGAATACGGGCGACGAACTGCGCGACCATCGCGACTGCGCAGTGTGGATCGGGAAGTCGTACGTGCTGAATCTCGACGCGCTGGCCGGATAACGGCCGAAAAACAGCAGGAAAGCGCCGCCTTCGCCGCAGCGGCATCCACGTTTCGGGTCGACGTGAAACGTCCCGCGACGGCGCGCTCATACAGTGGGTTCCGTTATCGACACTTCCGGAACCCGCCATGACACACCCCGATGCCGATGCCCGGCACATTTACGAAGGCTGGCACGCGGCCGTCGTCGCACGCGACGTCGATGCGCTGATGGCGCTGTATACCGACGACGCGGTGCTCGAAACGCCGCTGATCGTCGTCACGCTGCCCGATCACGGCTCAGGCGTGCTGCACGGCAAGGCCGCGATCGGCGCGTTCTTCGCGGCCGGCCTGCGCAATCCGGGCAACCGGCTCGGGCGCTGGTACCGCACCGGGCTGTTCTTCTCGAACGGCCGCCAGCTCACGTGGGAATATCCGCGCGCGACGCCGGAAGGCGACCAGGTGGATCTCGTCGAAGTGATGGACCTGCGCGACGGGCTGATCGCGCATCATCGCGTGTACTGGGGATGGGTCGGCTTTCTCGCGCTGCGGGCCGCCGCGCCGGCGCCCGACCACGCATGACGGCCGCCGCGCCGAACCGGGCCGCGGCCCGCCGCGTGCTCGCCGCGACCTGCGTGAGCTACACGCTCGTGCTGCTCGACGCGTCCATCGTCAACGTCGCGCTCACCGATATCGCCCACACGTTCGGCAGCCGCATAGCCGGCCTGCAGTGGATCGTGAATGCGTACACGCTCGCGTTCGCGAGCCTGCTGATGACGGGCGGCACGCTCGGCGACCGACTGGGCGATCGCACCGTCTATGTCGCGGGGCTCGCGATCTTCGTCGCCGCATCCGCGCTATGCGGCATCGCGCCGAGCCTCCCGGCGCTCGCGATCGCCCGCGCGCTGCAAGGCGTCGGCAGCGCGATGCTGGTGCCCTGCTCGCTCGCGCTGCTCAACCGCGCGTTCCCCGAGCCGGCCGCGCGCGCATCGGCAATCAGCCTGTGGATGGGCTGCGGAGGCATCGCGATGGCGTCGGGCCCGCTGATCGGCGGCCTGCTGATCCACCTGTCCGGGTGGCGCAGCCTCTTCTTCGTGAACCTGCCGCTCGGGCTTGCCGGCATCTGGCTCGCCCGCACGGTCACGCGCGCCGCCGGCGACGCGTCGCGACATTTCGACTGGGGCGGCCAGGCCGCGGCCATCGTCGCGATCGCCACGCTGATCGGCACGCTGATCGAAGGCCCGTCGCTCGGCTGGCGCTCGGCGCCGATCGTCGGCGGCGCGGCGACGAGCGCCGTCGCGTGGATCGCGTTCATCGCGATCGAAGCGCGGCGCCGCGAACCGATGCTGCCGCTCGCGTTCTTCCGCAACCGGCTGTTCGCCGGATCGACGTTCGTGTCGATGGCATCGGCGTTCGTGTTCTACGGCTTGCTGTTCGTCCTCAGCCTGTTCTATCGGCAGATCCGCGGCGCGAGCCCGCTCGACACCGGGCTCGCGTTCCTGCCGATGACGGCGATGGTCGCGCTCGGCGGACTGTGCTCGGGCAGGCTCGTGGCACGCTTCGGTGCGCGCGGTTCGATGTGCGCCGCGTTCGCGCTCTACGCGGCCGGCGCGCTCGGCATGACGGGCATCGGTGCGGCGACACCGGCATGGCTCGCCGTCGCACCGATGCTCGCGATCGGCTTTGCATCGGGATTCGTCTCGCCAGCCGCGACGTCGCCGGCGCTCGGGACAGTCGACCGCCGCCGCGCGGGCGTGGCGGCGGCCGCGCTGAACGCGGCGCGGCAGAGCGGGTCGGCGCTCGGTGTCGCGATCTTCGGCGCGTGCGTCGCGACCGTGCAGCCGTTTCAGGTGGCGATGCGGGTGGCGTTGCTGGCCGCCGCGGCGATATCCGCGTCTGCCATGCCGATATGGTGGATCGCGACAAGCACAGGCAAAGCGCCGAAAGTCGGCGCTCACACGGCCGGGATTCGTGTCGCGGAAGGCGAGTAGTTCATTCGCCCGATGCGACAGCGTGTCACGACGAACAGCGCCGCGCGCCGGCGGATCTTCCTGGGCACGCCCCCGGATTCATCGCGATACGTCGACATCCGCGTTGCGAACACGACGGCCTCGCGTGCCGGTGCGATCGTCGATCAGCGAGCGGTCGACGCCGGGCCGGCGGCGGCTGGCACCGCCTTCCGCTCACGCAACGTACATCGCGACACTGACGAACTGGCACAGGCTGCCGGCCAGCACGAACAGATGCCAGATGCCGTGCCCGTGGCGGATGCGTTCGTCGTTGATGAAGAAGTAGATACCCGCGCTGTAGATCAGGCCGCCGGCCACGAGCCACGCGGTGCCGACCGGCGGCAGCGCGTGAATCAGCGGACGTACCGCGACGAGCGCGAGCCAGCCCATCGCCACGTACAGGATCATCGACAGCATGCGCGTGCGCCGCCCGAGCGTCAGTTCCTGCACGATCCCGAACACGGCCAGCCCCCAGCTCACGCCGAACAGCGACCAGCCCCACGGGCCGCGCAGCGTGACCAGCGTGAACGGCGTATAGCTGCCGGCGATCAGCAGGTAGATCGCCGAGTGGTCGCACTTCTGCAGGATGGCTTTCAGGCGCGGGCTACGCACGCTGTGGTACAGCGTCGAGATCGCGTAAAGCACGCAGAGCATCGCGCCGTACACGCTGAAGCTCACCACCTTGTAGGCGTCGCCTTCGAGCGCGCCCATCGTCACCAGTGTTACCAGCCCTGCCACCGATAGCACCGCGCCGACGAGATGGGTAATGCTGTTGAAACGCTCACCGGCATGCACGACGGGCTCCTCCTGTGCGGGTTCATCGGGGTGAATGGTTCACATGATACCGGCCGGGAAACGAAGCCGGGTTGCAGGCAGATCAAACCCGGCACACGGACGGCTCCGCGGCGCAGCGCGCCCGGTGCGTCACGCTCGCCGCCGCTCGGCGAACCGGCGCGCCCCGCCGGGCGGCTCATCCACCATCCACCCTCACCAGCCGTCAACCGTCGCTGTCTGCCGGCGGCGCCCACTCGGCCACGAGCTTCAGCAGGCCGGGAAAGCGCAGATCGAGATCTTCCGTACGCACGCGGCTGCGCCGCTCGAGCCCGTATTGACGCTGGCGCAGCACGCCCGCGTCGCGCAACGCCTTGAAGTGATGGGTGAGCGACGATTTCGGGCGATCGAAGCCGAACCAGCCGCAAGGATGGTCGTAAGCCTCGGATTCCAGCATCAGTTTCCGCACGATCGTCAGTCGCAACGGATCGGCCAGCGCGCCAAGAATGGTTTCGAGCCGCAGCTCGGCGACGTCCGGCTCCGGCAGCGGATCGGGCAAATCCGCAGGTGCCGGCGCGAGGCCGGCCGCCCGTTCAGGGTGGGTGCGTTTCATGTCGGCAAGCATATCACCCTGTACGAGTTTTTTCGAACTAAGCTATAGTTCGAAAAAACTCGTACAAGGAGTGCGTTCATGTCCGACACCGCCGTCCCCCAATCGCGACCCGCGGGCTCGCGTTCCGTGCCCCGCATGGCACACGCCGCCTGGATGGTCACCGCCGTGTTCATGCTGTCCAACTCGCCGACGCCGCTGTACGTTTCGTGGCAGCGCGCACTCGGTTTCTCGTCCGGCACGCTGACCGTCATCTTCGCGCTCTACATCGCCGGCCTGCTGGGTACGCTGCTCGTCGCCGGCCAGCTTTCGGACCGTTACGGGCGCAAGCCGGTCCTGCTGCCCGGCCTCGCCGCGGCGCTGATCGCGTGCGTGTTGTTCGCGACCGCGTCGTCCGTCGCCATGCTCGCGGTCGCCCGCTTGCTGACGGGCATCGCGGTCGGCGTGATCGTGTCGGCAGGCATGGCGTCGGTGATCGATCTCGCGGGCACCGAGCGGCGCAAGGCCGCGCTGCTCGCGTCGGTCGCCATGGTGCTCGGCGCGGGGCTCGGGCCGTTGCTCGCCGGGATTGCCGCGCAAACCGCCGCGCACCCGGTCGCCCTCGTCTTCGGCGTCGAGTTCGTGATCCTGCTGAGCGCGTCGGCCGTCGCCCTGCGGTTGCCGCGCAACCGGCCCGCGCAGGCGCCAGGCGGCGCGCCGCCGCTACGTCTGCCGTCCGTGCCGGTTCACAACCGGCGCCATGTCGCCAGCGGTGTCGCCGTGTTCGGGCCGGGCATCACCGCGACCTCCTTCGTGCTTGCGTTGGGTCCGTCGTTGCTGGCACGCCTGCTTCACGTGCGCAGCCCGCTGCTCGCGGGCGGAATGGCCTGCGCGATGTTCATCGCCGCTACCGGCGTCCAGTTCGTCGCACGGCGCGGATCGATCCGTACGACGTTCGTTGCCGGCACGGTCGCCACCATGCTGTCGATGGTGATGCTGTGCATCGCCGTGCATGCGTCGTCGGCCGCTGTCCTCGTCGCGGCGGCGCTCTTCGCGGGCGCGGGACAAGGCCTCGGGCAGCTCGGCGGCCTGACGCTGATCGGCCTGCACGTACCGGATGCGCGGCGCGCCGAGGCGAACGCCGTCATGAACATCGGCGGCTACCTCCCGGCGGGGCTGATGCCCGTGATGACCGGGTACGCGATCGATCGCGTCGGCTTCACGGCAGGCGCGACCGGTTTCGCCGTCGCCTTGACGCTGATCGCGCTCGCCGCGGGGGCCGCCGCGGTGCTTGCGCTCCGTCACGACGACTGACGGCCGCACGCGACGATATGCGTTGCACGAGCCGGTCGCCTTGCGTCGGCATGAAAAAAGGCGTCATGGCTCTCACGCCATGACGCCTTTTCGTTCTTTCCTGCCGTTTCAACCGCTCAACAGCACTTCCCTGCTCCCGACCCGTACCGCGCATTCTGACGCTCGCGGAAGAATTCCTCGTACGTCATCGGCTCGCGGTCCGGATGGGTCTCGCGGATGTGCGCGACGTAGGTGTCGTAGTCGGGCAGGCCGACCATCAGCCGCAACGCCTGCCCGAGGTAACGCCCCGCGCTGCGCAGGTCGCTGCCAAGATCGCTGAACATCGCGGCCTCCCCTTAACGTCCGCTGCCGAGCGCCTGCGCGGCCGGCATCGCTTCGTACGGCGTCTCGCGCACGGTCGGCTTCGACTCGCGGCGCGCGCGCAGCACGGCGAGCACGCCGTACACCGCGATCGCCACGACGACGAAGATGAACAGCCCGGCCAGCGCCGCGTCGATGTAGTCGTTGAAGATGATCCGCTTCATCTGCGCGATCGACTTCGCCGGCGCGAGCACCTTGCCTTCGTCCACCGCGGCCTGCAGCTTCGCGGCGTGCGCGAGGAAGCTGACCTTCGGGTTCGCGTCGAAAATCTTCTGCCAGCCGGCGGTCAGCGTGCAGATCAGCAGCCACGCGGTCGGCACGATCGTCACCCACGCATAGCGCTCGCGCTTCATCTTGAACAGCACGACGGTGCCGAGCACCAGCGCGATCGCGGCCAGCATCTGGTTCGAGATGCCGAACAGCGGCCAAAGCGTGTTGATGCCGCCGAGCGGATCGACCACGCCCTGGTACAGGAAGTAGCCCCACGCGGCCACGCACAGCGCGGTGGCGACCAGGTTCGCGGGCAGCGACTCGGTGCGCTTGAGCGCCGGGTGGAACGTGCCGAGCAGGTCCTGCAGCATGAAGCGGCCCGCACGCGTGCCGGCGTCGACGGCCGTCAGGATGAACAGCGCCTCGAACAGGATCGCGAAGTGATACCAGAACGCCATCATCGCTTCGCCGCCGATCACCTGGTGCAGGATGTGCGCCATGCCGACGGCCAGCGTCGGCGCGCCGCCCGCGCGCGCGATGATCGTCGCTTCGCCGACGGCCTTCGCGGTCTGCGTCAGCATGTCCGGCGTCAGCACGAAGCCCCACTGCGTGACCGTGTTGGCCACCGCTTCCGGCGTCGAGCCGAGCACGGCCGCCGGTGCGTTCATCGCGAAGTAGATGCCCGGCTCGATCACGCACGCGGCAACCAGCGCCATGATCGCGACGAACGATTCCATCAGCATCGCGCCGTAACCGATGAAGCGCGCGTTGGTTTCGTTGTCGATCAGCTTCGGCGTCGTGCCCGACGAGATCAGCGCATGGAAGCCCGACACGGCGCCGCACGCGATCGTGATGAACAGGAACGGGAACAGGTTGCCCGACCACACCGGGCCCGTGCCGTCGACGAACTTCGTCAGCGCGGGCATCTTCAGTTCCGGCGCGACGACGAGGATGCCGATCGCGAGGCCGAGGATCGTGCCGATCTTCAGGAACGTCGACAGGTAGTCGCGCGGCGCGAGCAGCAGCCACACCGGCAGCACCGATGCGACGAAGCCGTAGCCGATCAGGATCCACGTGAGCTGCGTGCCGGTGAACGTGAACCACGCGGCGAGCGTCGGCGAATCGTGCACGTGCTGGCCGAACGCGATCGACGCCATCAGCAGCACGAAGCCGATGATCGACACTTCGCCGATGCGGCCCGGACGGATGTAGCGCGTGTAGACGCCCATGAACAGCGCGATCGGAATCGTCGCGGCGACGGTGAACGTGCCCCACGGCGAATTGGTCAGCGCCTTCACGACGATCAGCGCGAGCACCGCGAGGATGATCACCATGATCAGGAACGCGCCGAACAGCGCGATCACGCCGGGCACCGTGCCGAGCTCCATCTTGACGAGGTCGCCGAGCGAACGGCCGTCGCGTCGCGTCGAGATGAACAGCACGATGAAGTCCTGCACCGCGCCGGCGAACACGACGCCGGCCAGGATCCACAGCATGCCGGGCGTGTAGCCCATCTGCGCGGCGAGCACGGGCCCGACGAGCGGGCCGGCGCCGGCGATCGCGGCGAAGTGATGGCCGAACAGCACGTACTTGTTGGTCGGCACGTAGTCGAGGCCGTCGTTGTACTTGACGGCCGGCGTCATCCGCAGCCCGTCGAGCTGCATGACCTTGCTGGCGATGAAACGGCTGTAGAAGCGATACGCGATCAGATACACGCAGACTGCGGCGATCACGATCCAGAGGGCACTGACGCGCTCGCCGTGTGCGAGCGCGATCGTGCCGAACGCGAACGCGCCGAGCAGCGCGACCGCAATCCAGAGCAGGGTACTGGAAGCCCGATTCATGGCGTCTCCTGGTCTCCAATGTGTTTTTGAGTGGATGCGGCGAGGCGCCGAACCCGCGTGACGTCGATGCGTCGTGCCGCGGTCTCGCAAAGGCCGCGGCGATGGGCCGTAGTATTCCGTGTGACCGGGGAGGCTTACAAGCGGTTAACTACGTACGCGGAGCTACGTAGAATTACGTAGAACTGCGTTCCGGCCGAACCGTGCGTGAGACTCCGGCAGGCATTGATCGCTGCGCCCGGTTTGCTGCCCAGGAGCGAGGAAACCGGCACCTCGCCGTGCGCAACGGGGCCGCGAGCAGGCGCACCACCGTGCCGATGCCGGAATTCCGGCCATCGCACGCGCGGCAGCCGGACGGGTGCTTCGCTGCCCGTCCGGCGCGCGCCCTCGATCATTTGACCTTGCACTGCGCATGCATGTTGGCCACCCCGAATTCGCGCCACGGGCCCCATTCGCCGCCCTGGCCGGGCACGTCGCCCAGCACCCACCAGCCGTTCATCCAGCGCTTGCCGGCGTAAGCGACCTTCTGGCAAGGGGCGGCGTAGGTCCGCTTCGGATCCCATGACTCGACCGCCTCGCCGGCATCGGCCTGGACCGTCACACGGTGCGTGGCCACGGACTGGCGGTTCAGCGCATCGGTCACCGTCACGCGGAAGTCATATCCGCGCTCGCTCCCGGCCTTCGGCGCGACGAAACTCGCCGTCGCCCCCTGCTGGCTGAGCTGCACGCCGGGCGGGCTCGTCCACGCGTACGACAGGCCCTTCCCGGTCGATTGCGCGCTCGACAACGTGACGCGTTCGCCGCACACGGCCCGTGTCGGGCCGGCGATCGACGCGCCCGGCGGCGCAATCGCCTCCTGCGCCTTCACCTTGAGCACGTGCGTCGTGCCGGCCGCATACCCGTTGCCGTTGATCACGGTCAGCCCGAACGCGTACTCGCGATCCCGGTCGGCCGGCGGGACGACCACGCTCGCACGGCTGCCGTTCTGCTCCAGCGCGACGCCGGCCGGCGCGCTCCATCGGTATCGCAGGCGATCGCCGACCGATGCGTCGCCGGACAACGTGACCGTTGTGTTCGCATCGGCTTGCGCGGGCCCCGTGATGGCGGCCTCCGGCAGCAGCACGCCATCGTTCTTCACGGTGACCACGGCGCCGTCCGGCCCGACCGAGTTCACCGTGACGATCTTGCCGGACAGCGTGTCGTGCAGCGCGTGACCCGGCATCAGCGGGGCATCCTTCATGCCGCCGGCGCTGCCGGGCGTCGTATCCACCAGCGTATTCTTCAGCGAGCTGCCCTGGTACCGGACAGTCCTCACGATCACGCCGTTGACGAACGG
Source organism: Burkholderia sp. ZZQ-2 (assembly GCF_050768715.1). Classification (NCBI taxonomy): domain Bacteria; kingdom Pseudomonadati; phylum Pseudomonadota; class Betaproteobacteria; order Burkholderiales; family Burkholderiaceae; genus Burkholderia; species Burkholderia sp. ZZQ-2. Next base: position 13,171 of record NZ_LDVA01000118.1, read on the forward strand.
ATCGTCCGCCTTCCAGTCGTCGAAACCGCGCAGCGGCTGCCGGAATTCGAGCCACAGCTGCGTGCCGTCGCTGCGCGCGATGCGATAGCCTTTCGCACCCGCCTGGTCGCCGAACAGCGGCATCAGCCTGTAGGTCCCGGACTCGCGAATTTCCGGCACCTGGGCTTGATCGAGCCAGCCGGAGAACAACTGGTAGCTGCCGGGATAAAGGCGACGGCCGCCGCCGCCGACGGTGTCGGACGGATCGTCGACCTTGCCCGTGCGGCACGCGGCACCCACCTGCACCGTGCCGCCGACGGTCGGGCAGTCGATCAGCGAATCGGGGTGGGACGCGCCGAGCGAATGACCGAATTCGTGTGTCCACATCCAGTATCCGTGGCCATTGCCGTTCGACAGGATCCAGTTGCCCGGCTGCGCCGCCAGCCCCGCCCAGCCGCAGCTGCCGAGCTTCGAGAAATCGACGAGCAGGTAGTCGAATCGCGCCGGATCGGTGCCCTGCGCCAGCGCGGCCTTGCGGGCCGAGTCGAGCAACGCACCCGAGCTGCAGGTCGCCGGGCGGGCGCCCAGGTCGACGTCGCCGAGCACGGTCCCGCCCAGCGTGGCCTTGCCGTGGGACGCCACTTCGATATAGCGGCGCAGCGACGAATAGTCGTCGCCGTCGCCGAACACGGCCTTGCGGATGATCCCGGGATCGTTCGCCGCGGCGTTGCTGAAGTGCGCGGTCAATACCAGCGCCGTCCTGTTGCCCACCAGCGGGCGCTGCGGCGGCGCAAACGTCGCCGCCGACACCCACGCCGCCGATGCCTCGCCGCGGGCGAACTGCATCGCGACGCCCTGGGTCCCGGCCCGGATCGCGAGCACTTCGTCCCGCCCCGTCGAGATCCGGTGCGCGTTCAGCATGCCAAGACGGCCGGCCGGCCCCGTCTCGAAGCGCCACTGGGACATCTTCGCGTCGCCGCCGGCGCACGCGTCGATCGACACGCCGCCCATGCCGGTATTGCCGGCCCGGGTGCGCAGGCACATGTCCTGGCCGCGCGCCTGCGTGGCCCCGGCATTGCGGATCTGGTAATACCCCGCGCCCGGCACGAACGCCCAGTCCTGCGCGGCGGCGCCGTCGCAGGCCGCGACGACGGGATCGGCGTTGCCCGGCTGCCACGCGAGGCATTGCTCGACACCGTCCTGGTAGTGCTTGATCGGCGCGTACGCGGGAGCGGCGGATGCGCCGGACGGTGCCAGGATGGCCGCGACGGCCGCGGACAGCGCGGTCAGTGCGAAGGCATGGCTAAGGTTCTTCACGATCATGGCATGGCAAGGCGCAAACGGCGCGAATGGAAAGGAATCCGCATTGTTGCGACGCCCCGCTCCCCGCTCAAACATCCTCAACCCATTCTCAACGCGCCGCCCGGCGCCGCCGGTTTCGTTCCGGAGCGATTTCGCCCCGCCGCCTGCTCCCGAACGGCGCAAACAACGCTAGACTCTCCCGACGGGAAAACCCGCATGGCGCGAACCGGCAAGCATCGTTTGCCCGGGGCGCCCGGCGCTGCAGCATCCCGGTCGACATCCAACAACATCTTGTTCGAGGAAACGCCGCCCTATGCTCGACAGGCTCCGCCAGGTTCCGGGAATCGCAGCGTCGGCACGCCCGTCCACATGGCTGCTGCTGACCGGCGTCGCCGCGCTTGCGGCACTGAGCTGCACCGCCGCCGTCGAGACGCTTCTCTCGCCCGTGGATCGACTCTACTGGCACGCCGTTTCATCCGGCATCGATCGCGGGCCGCGCGACAAGGTCGCGGTGATCATGGTCGACAAGAAGACGCTCGCCGAACTGGGCGGCAGCGGGAGCTACACGCGCACGGCCTATGCGGGGGTGCTGGATCGCGTCGCCGGCGCATCGAGCGTCGTCCTCGACATGACGATGATCTCGCCGGCGCAGGACGACGGGGTGCTGGCGGCCGCGATCGCGAGGCACGGCCGCGTGGTCTTGCCCGCCCAGATGTCGCCGGTTCACGACAGGGCCGATACCGTGATCCTGCCGGCGCGGTCGCTGCGGGAAGCGGCCGCGGCGATCGGCCAGCGCAGCATCGTGCTGGGCAGCGACCATCTGGTGCAGGGCATCGTGCCCTACGTCAAAAGCAGCAGCGGCGACGAAATTCCTCATGTCGGCCTGCAGGCGATCCGCGTCGCCAACGTGCCGCTGCCGGACAGCGACGTGCGTCGCCACGTGCAGCCGCATGTCACCCGGATGGGAAGAGTCGAAGACGGCACGATCCTGCTGGGCCTTCCGTTGCGCTTCGACCTCGCGAGCTACTCGTTCGTCGACGTGCTGAAGGGCCGCGTGCCCGCGTCGGCATGGCGCGACCGCATCGTGTTCATCGGCGACGGGATGTCCGAGATGACGGGCGTGTTCTATCTGTCGACGAGAAGCGGCGGAAGGGTGAAGCGCGTCGAGGTCGATGCGCTCGCCACCGAAGCGTTGCTCGACGGGCACCTGATGCGGCGCGTGCCGGCCGGGATCCAGCTGGTCGTCAGCATGGCGGTCGCGATCGGCATGCTGCTGATCTGCTTGCTCGTGCCGGGCCGACGCATGTACGGATTCGCGCTGGCGTGGCTGGCTGCCTACGTCGCCGGCGAAACGGCGCTGCTCGTGTACGGCGCATACTGGACACCGGTCGGGCCGTCGCTTGCCGTGTGCGTGACGATCTTCGCCGTCTGCGGCTGGCGGCGCGCAGGCAGCCTGCGCGCCGCGCTGATGAAGGAATACCGCGGGTTGCGCGGGCTGGCGGGCCGGCACACGTTCGCGGGCCTTGCGCAAACGGGCGACGCCGACGATGCGGCGCCGACGGACGACGACGTCGCGCAGGCGATGTCGCGCATCCGCGAATGGCAGTCGACCTACGTCGACGTGATCCATACGCTGCCTTATCCCATCTTCGTCGAACAGGACGGCAGCCTGCTGATGTGCAACGAACGCGGCAACGCGATGCTGAAATCGATCGACGTCGACAGCGATGCGGCCGCCCGGCAGGTGATCGGCATCGCCTACGACAACATCCTCGCCGCGAAGAAAACCGGGCGGATCCACTCGGCCGAACTCACGCTGAACGCGCGCACGCACATGATGATGGTGACGCCGTTCGGCGACGGCGATCGTCATCGCTCCACGGCCAGCATGATCTGCCTCGTCGACATCCACAACATCACGGCGGCGGTCGAAAGCGACCGCATGACACTGCGCCACATGGCGCACGATCTTCGCAATCCGCTCTCGACCGTGCTGTCGCTGCTCGAGCAGCACAGCGCCGCCGACGGTTCGACCGATCCCGATTTCCTCGCGGACCTGCACAAGCTCGTCGACTACAGCCTGCGCGTCGCGCAGGATTTCACCCAGCTCTCGCGCGCGGAGCATCTCGACCAGGGCGCCTACATACCGGTGTCCGCGAGCGACCTGGCGATGGAAGCGGTCGATCAGGTCTGGCACAGTGCGGGCGCGAAGCGGATTCGCGTCGACGGTCCGCATGAAGACGGCGACGAAGCGTTCGTGCTCGGCAATCGCGACATGCTGCTCCGCGCGCTGACCAACCTGCTCGACAACGCCATCAAGTATTCGGACGAAGGCACGGTCGTCGACGTATGGATCACCTCCGACGAGCGCCACGTCTCCATCGCCGTGGCGGACAACGGCATCGGCATCCCGGCCGAGGCGATGCCGCGGCTGTTCGAGCCGTTCTTCCAGGTGGACGGCACGTATCGCGATGCAAGCGGCGGCGTCGGGCTCGGGCTGCCGTTCGTCAAGACGGTCGTCGAGCGCCATGGCGGATCGATCGACGTGACGTCCGCGCCACGGCAAGGCAACCGCTTCACCGTGCACTTGCCGATGACCCGCGCGGGCACGGACGACGCCGCATAGCGGCCCGGCGGCCGCCGGAAACAAAAAACCCTCGCACGAGGCGAGGGCCGGGCCGGCATCGGTCGATGCCGGTTCGAGGATACGGGTTCGACGCCGGCCCGGGCATGCAGCGCGGGCCGGCGTAACCGGGGAGCGGGCGTCAGTCCTTGTGTTCCTCCCAGGCCTGATCCCACGCGGTGCCCTTGCCGGGCTCGTAGGCCCAGGCAGCCATCGAGCACCAGTTGGTGTACGGGAACGGCTTGCAACGGTACAGCTTGCCGTTGTTCGACACGATGTCGCCGGCGCCGTACTTGGTGCCTTCCTTGTACTGCGGATGGTCGCCGCCGCCGTTGCCACCGTTGCCGCCGTTGCCACCGTTGCCGCCGTTGCCGCCGTTGCCACCGTTGCCACCGTTGCCGCCGTTGCCGCCGTTGCCGCCGTTGCCGCCGTTGCCGCCATTGCCACCGTTGCCGCCGCCTTCACCGTTGCCGAAGATCGTCCACGCATCGCTCCACGCGAAGCCCTTGCCCGGTTCGTAGGCCGCCGGCGCACCCGAGCACCAGCCGCTGTACGGGAACGGCTTGCACTGGTACAGCTTGCCCAGGTTCGACACGACGTCGCCGGCCTTGTACTGCGTCCCGGCCTTGTAGGCCGGGTACTGGCCGCCTTCGCCACCGCCGCCGTTGCCGCCACCACCGTTGCCGCCGCCCCCATTGCCGCCGCCCGTCTCCGTCGCCTTCACGAGTACCGTGTGCTGAGCGGTGGACGACAGCTTGCCGTCGCCGACCTTGACCGAGAACGTGAACGACTGGTCCTTCGCAAGCTTCGGCGCGGTGAAGCGCAGCGTCGCGCCGGAAGGCTGCACGTCGATGCCGGACGGAGCCGTCCACTGGAACGTCAGTTTGTCGCCGTCCGGATCGGTCGATTTCTCGGCCGACAGGGCCACGGCCTGACCGCCTTCCGCCTGCGCCGGGCCGCTGAGTCGCGCGACCGGCGGACGGTTTTCGGCCGGCGGCGGCTCGACCGACGCTTCGGCCTGCGCGGTCACGACGACCTGCGCGGCACTCTTCAGCCCGGCCGGGTCGGTCACCGTCACGCGGAACGTGTAGCGGGTGTCCTGCTTGACCGCCGGCACGTCGACCGTCGCCTTCGCACTGTCCGGACTGCCGATCTTCAGCGGATCGCCGCCGATCTGTTCCCACTTGAAGGTCAGCTTGTCGCCGTCGGGATCGCGCGACTTCGACGCGTCGAGCGTCACCGTCTGCGGCCCGGTGACCGTCATGGCCGCCCCCGCGTTCGCGATCGGCGGACGATTCTCCGCGCCGCTTCCGCCGTCGCCGTGGCCGAGACCTTCGTGCATCGCGTTCAGGATGTCGCCGTTGTCCGCGTCGATTTCCCACGAGAACATGCCGCCCAGCTGCTGCTTGCGCACGTAGTCGCCCTTGGCGTTCACCGAGCGCGGATCGTCGAACGTGAGGAGTTCGCCCGTGCTCTTGTTGAACACGTACGGTGCCTCGGCCGTCTGATCGTAGTGGTACTCGTAGCCGTTGATGCCCGCGTTGTTCGGGCCGATCATCTCCGCCTTGAGCTTCTTGTAGTCGAGAATGCCGGCTTCCCACTGCCCCTTGTGCGGCCCCTTCGCGGTGCCGGTGAACGGATTGCCGTCGGTGTAGCCCGATACGCCGGTCCAGCCGCGGGCGTATGCCGCCGCGCCGACGGGGAGCTTCTTCGGATCGACGCCCTGAGCAAGCAGCGCCTTGATCGAATTGTCGGTCGTGTACTTGGTATCCGGTCGCCACGCGGGCGCGTGCAGTGCCGTCTGGTGACCCAGCTCCGTCAGGCTGAACGCACCGTAGTAGTCGTACGTCATGTCGAAGATGTAGTCCATGTACTTCGTGGCTTCCTTGTAGTTCACCACGTCGATCTTGTCCTTGCCCGCGCCGATCGCCGACGTCAGCTCGTAGGTCTTGCCTGTGTCCGCCGACACGCGGTCGAGCATCTGCCGCAGTTCCTTCATCAGCGTCACATACAGCGCGCCGTCCGTCTGCGGATTGCCGATCGCGCCGTTCGCGCCCTTGCCGCCCGGGAATTCCCAGTCGATGTCGACGCCGTCGAAGAACTTCCAGGTGCGCAGCAACTGCTCGGTCGAATCGACGAACACCTTGCGCTTGGCCGGGTCGTGCAGCTGGAAGAACGGATCGGACAGCGTCCAGCCGCCGATCGACGGCAGGATCTTGAGGTCCGGATTGCGTTTCTTCGCGGCCATCATCTGGCCAAGCACGCCCTTGAGCTTCGAGTTCGCGGTCTGGCCGGGCAGCGTCATGCCGATTTCGCCCCACGTATCGTGGATCGCCACGCTGAAGTCGGGCAGCCCCGCGCACGTCTGCTGCAGTGCGCGGAACGAATTCGGCACGTCGCGCGCGAGCGACGTGTTGATGTTCTCGCCACCGCAGATCGGCACGAAGCCGTACAGCATGTGCGTGAGGTTCTCGACCGGCACGTTGTCGACGTTGAACTTGCGGTCGTAGACCGACCACGTCGCGATGTAGGTGCCGACCACCGAGCCGGACGTGTTCTTGAAACGCTTGTGCGCCTTGCTCGCGTTGTCGGGCAGCGTATCGGCCAGTTCCGGAATCGTGTCGAACACGACCACGTCGATCGGCGCGCTGTCCGTCGACGCGCCGTTCGCGTCGATCACCCGGACCTGCATCTTCTTCACGCCCGGCGTCTTGACGTTGGCGATGACGGTGCCGCTCTGGGTGCCGCCAGGCGTCAGCTTGAGTTCCGACGTGGCATCGACCGCGCCGTCGACTACCGCGACCGCCTTCACGGCCGTTCCGTTGCTCCAGATGTCGAACGGCAGCGGCACGTCGACCTTCTTGTTGAGCTTGACGAGGTCCTTGTAGGGCGCGCTGCCCGCTCTCTGCAGATCGATCTCGACGAAACCGTGCGGCTTCGACGTGATTTCGTATTGCTTGAGACTGGGCTTGCCGGGAGCGGCGAACGCAGCGTTCGCGAAACACAGCGCGCTGGCCGTGGCGATCGTCGCGAATGCAAGCGTCTGGGTGCGGCCGGATGCAACGCCGATACGCGACGGATTGAGGTTGAGTTTATTCAGGCGCAATTTGATCGTCATCCTTGAGAAATTGAAAGAGTGTCTGAATCGACCGTCGCATTGTTTTTTCCCCGCCGCCCCGCGCCAATCAATCTCAAGGATGTCTCAAGAAATGCCGGCTTTTCGGAAACCGGAAGCCGGATTCTTGATGAATCGTTCAGGAAGATTCCCGCCCCCGCCGCGCTCGCGGAAACTGCAACCCGTGTCGCATCCCACCCGATGCACGACGCGCAAACGCCGGGCACCGTGCCGGCTTCGATCAACCGCTCTTTCGAAAGCAGTACCGACAGATACGATCCATCTCCTACACACCATGAACAAACACACCGCGAGCCGAACGCTCTTCAAACTTTCGCCGCTGGTCGCATGCGCATCCATGTTCTTCGCGCAACATGCGTTCGCGCACGGCTACCTCTCCGATCCGCCGTCGCGCAACCTGATGTGCAGCTCGAAGCAGGGCCCGGCGCAAAACTTCAACTGCGGCTCGGTCACATGGGAACCGCAAAGCGTCGAAGGCAAGCAGGGCTTCCCTCAGGCCGGTGCGCCCGACGGACAGTTCGCAAGCGGCGGCGTCGTGCAGTTCAGCGAACTGAACGAGCAATCCGTCGACCGCTGGAAAACCAACGACATCAAGCCGGGCGCGCAGCAGTTCAAGTGGACGTTCACAGCGCCGCACGTGACGAAGAACTTCAAGTACTACCTGACGAAGCAGGGCTGGAACCCGAACCTGCCGCTGACGCGCGACCAGTTCGACCTGACGCCGTTCTGCACGGTCGACGGCGGCATGCAGAAGGCCGACGCGATCGGGCCGCACAACTGCACGATTCCGTCGGACCGCACCGGCCATCACGTGATGCTGAGCACGTGGCACGTCGGCGACACGGCCGGCATGTTCTACAACGTGGCCGACCTCAACATCAAGGCGGACGGCGGCCCGACCGACCCGGGCAAGCCGAGCTGGTCGTCCGTCGGCACCATCGCGCCGACCGTCGACCTGAAGGCCGGCGACAAGGTCATGAACCGCGTGTTCAAGTCGGGCGGCGAAGTACCGTCGATGAAGACGACCGTCACGATCGGCACGGCCGAACAGGGCGAACGCAACATGTGGCCGATGCTGCTCGCGAAGGAAATCAACCGCGTGCAGTCGGCCAGCCTGCTGGCAGGCATCGAGCGCGACGGGCGCATCGAGCCGGGGCTGGGCGCGAACAACGTGTTCGCCAAGAGCGGCAGCGGCATCGTGCGCACGGAGACGACGGTCGAGAAGAAGCCGGAATCGGGCATCGACGAAGGTTTCAGCGTCACGAGCAACCCGGAATTCAAGATCGAGAACGGCAAGGCCACCGCGAAGTTCTTCCTGAAGTTCAATCACGCGAAGGACACCAGCGTCACGATGAAGGTGTACGACGCGGCCAATTCGCTGGTCGGCTCGAAGTCGGCAACGATGCGGATGCAGGGCGACCTGAGCGTCGACATCGCGAATGCGAAGGCCGGCGCGCACACGGCCGTGGCGACGTCGCAGATCGAAGGCGGCACGCTGAAGCAGGAAACCGTCACGTTCAAGCTGACCGGCGGCACGGGCGGCGGCGAAGGCGCGCAGTGCCAGGCCGCGTGGAAGCAGGGCACGGCCTATACGGGCGGCGCGAAGGTGCAGCACAACGGCCGCACCTACGAGGCGCGCTGGTGGACCCAGAACGACGTGCCGGGCTCGCCCGCGACGACCGGCGCCGATCACACCGGCAAGGTCTGGAAGGATCTCGGCGCATGCAGCAAGTAAGGATTCCCGCATGAATCCCGCGAGCCGCGCGCCAACGGCGTGCGGCTCGCCCGTCCTCGACGGGTGCATGCGCGGCGTGTTTCGAAGTTTGTTGAGACATCCTTCATGAAAATTGCGGCGCCTGCATCGCGTTTGCAAAATGACGTTATCAAACGGCGCTCGGGCCCGAACAAGCCCCCTTCCCCACAGCGCGCCATTCATCAGTCGTCCGCAATACGACGACACTCCGACCCGCGAATCGCGTCGGAACTTAAACCGAGGGCATACAACGTGAAATCGAACTATCCGAAATGGACGAAGAAGCGAGGCCAGCGTGGCTTCACCTTGCTCGAATTGCTGGTGGTGCTGCTGATCATCGCGCTGCTGGCAGGTTATGTCGGCCCGAAACTCTTTTCGCAGGTCGACAAGGCGAAGGTCCGCTCGACCGAATCGCAGATGAAGACGCTCGGCGACGCGGTCACGCAGTTCAGGCTCGACACGGGCCGCTATCCGAGCGCCGACGAAGGGCTCGATGCGCTGGTCAAGCAGCCGCAGAACACCGACGGGTGGAACGGCCCCTATCTCGCGAAGGCCGTGCCGAAGGACGGCTGGGGCCGGGCCTATCAGTGGAACGTGCCGGGCCGCGACGGCGAGGCGGAGATCGTGTCGCTCGGTCGGGACGGTCGTGTCGGAGGGAGCGGCAACGATGCGGACCTCGTCTACGGCATGTAAGGGCCTGCGTCGCTGGACCGTCGCGGCGGCGATCGCCGTCTGCGCGTCCGGCGCCGCAGCCAAGGATTGCTTTACCCAGGCAGGCGAGCGGCACGGCATCGATCCGCTCCTGCTCGTCGCGATCGCGAAAGTGGAATCGTCGCTGAATCCTCGCGCGATCAATTACAACCGCAACGGCACCTACGACATCGGGCTGATGCAGATCAACAGCTCGCACCTGCCGCGATTGATCAAGACAGGCGTCACGCACGGGCGCCTGATCAACGAGCCCTGTACGTCGATCGACACCGGCGCGTCGATTCTCGCCGGCTTCATCGAACGGCACGGCTACACATGGAATGCCGTCGGCGCCTACAACGCCGGATCGTCGGCGAAGCGCGAACCGGTGCGCAAATCGTATGCGACCAAGGTCTGGCGCGAGTACCAGACGCTGACCAGCAATCGCGTCGCCAGCTCGGCGTTGCTCGACGAATGGCGGAGGTAGCCATGCAATCGTTTCAGGTTCGGGTGCTTGCCGACGGCAAGGTCGCCCTGCAGACGATCGAAGCAGCGAGCGAAGCGGACGTGCGGGCCCGGATCGCGGCGCAAGGCGGTGTCGCGCTCGACATTCGCCGCGCACGCCTCGCCAGACGCAAGCGCGCACCGAAATTTGCGCTCGCGCTGTTCCTCCAGGAACTGTCGACGCTGCTCGATGCGGGCCTCGTGCTGATCGAAGCGCTCGAGGCGCTGCGCGACAAGAACGATGCCGGCAAGGCGTCGAAGCAGGTGATCGACCGGATCCTGTCGGTGATGTATCAGGGGCAGCCGTTATCCGCGGCGCTTGCGCGACAGCCCGACGTCTTTCCGGGGCTGCTCGTCGCGACGATCGCGTCGTCGGAAGACAGCGGCCAGTTGCCCGCCGTACTGAAGCGCTACCAGCAATACGAAGTGCGGATCGAGCAGATCCGCAAGCGGGTCACCGGCGCGCTGATTTATCCGGCGGTCGTGATCGGCGTCGGCATCGCGATCCTGCTGTTCATGGCCTTTTTCGTGATTCCGCGTTTCGCGGTGGTGTTCGAGTCGCTGACCACGCTGCCGCCGACCGCGCAGGTGATGCTCTGGTGGGCG
>NZ_LDVA01000119.1:0-19553 GCF_050768715.1 Burkholderia sp. ZZQ-2
CGAGCCCGAGCGTCGTCGCACGTTCGCGCAGCGCCGCGACCTGCGCGTCCGGCAGATCGGGCAGGGCGAGCTCGACACCGCGCAGCTCGAGCGTGCCGGGCAGCGGCTGCTCGCGCTTCACGCTCGGCAGCGCGCGGCTCGGGTCGGGCCGTGCGGCCACGGGCGGCGCGTTGCCTGTCGAGTTGTTCTGCGCGTCGGCCGGCAGCGATTCGACGTAGCGTAGCTCGTCGTCGGTGTCGTCGTAGCGGAGCACGGCGGGCGGCGCGCCCTCGACGACCACGTACGGGCGCGGGATCACGTCGCTGTAGCGCAGCAGCCAGTATTCGGCGACGAACGGCAGTTCGATGCGTTCGCCCGGTGCCAGCCGCACCGAGCCGGGTTGCGGTGTCAGTTCGTAGAGGTCGCCGGTGAGCCGCCGCAGCGCGAAGCCGGGGCGATCGATTCGCAGCAGGCGGCGGATGCTGTGCAGGTAGAGCTTCCAGCCGCCGTCGGCGATCACCTGGTGGCCGCGGTTCTGCAGGACCAGGCGGCCCGTCGCGCAGGCCGCGCCGTCGGCGCCGAGGTCGGCGCACGGCACGCCGGCCGAGGCCGCGTGATTGTTGTCGACGGCAACGCGCAGCGCGAGGCCGTTCGACAGCCGCGCCGCGAGATCGGCCGGCGGCACGGGGGGACGGACGGCACCGGCCGCCGCGACCGCCGCACTCGACGCGGGCAGCGCGCCGAGCGCGACCGGCGGCAGTGCCGCGATCAGCACGCCGGCAAACAGGGTGGACAAGGTTCGGCTCATGCGGACTCCTGAGAAAAAAGGGGGGCGTAGCGGCGTCACGGGACGACGTCGCTGCGGGCGGGTCTTTCAACGGAGCTGCGGGGACAACAATGTGCGCGGGCGATGCGGCTGCCCTGCGCGCAGTCGGCACGCGGATGCGTGCGTTACGGAACGGGCGGCGGGCAGGCGTGCCGGTCGGATCGGCGCGGGCGGGTGCGTGTCCTCATCGGCCGGGCACGATGGCGGCCGCGGCTGCGGATGATGCTGACCCTGACGCGGTGGCGACGCGCCCGGTGACAAAGACGCGCGCGCGAGCGGCGCGGACGACGGCGGCGCAGGTCGCGGACGAAGCGCAACCGGCCGCCGCACGGCGACGGCGAGACGGCGCGCACGCGTGCGCCGCATACGGGATTCGCATGTCTCCCCCACCCAGATGGATTCGGCCTGTCAGCGGCCGTGTCCAAAGATCTTATGAAACCTTTTATTGGTATTCAAGTGGTATCAATCTGGCGCTAAATTGGCATCGGCGTGTCCGACTTGTCCGGCGTGCCGGAGCGAAAAAAAACCTCGCGCGAGGCGAGGTTCCTTCCGGGCGGCGGCCGGCCGATCGGCCGAACGCGTCAGTTGCGGGTTACGCGTGCTTCCTGCGTCTTCTGCCGTGCTTCGAGCCACATCGCATTCACGATGCCGAACGACAGCGCGACGCCGATACCGAGAATCCAGCTGAAATACCACATGATCCGACTCCTTGCGAAACGGGGGCGGCGGGGCGCCTGCGCGCCCCGGCCGGGTTCAATACATCGAATGCTTGTTCTCTTCGAGCACCTCGCGCGTGACCTTGCCGCGCATCACGCGATACACCCAGCTCGTGTAGAGCAGGATGAGCGGCAGGAACACGATCACCGCGAACAGCATCACCTGCAGCGTCATGTGGCTCGACGTCGAATCCCACACGGTCAGGCTGCTCTTCGGGTCGAGCGACGACGGCATGATGAACGGGAACATCGAGAAGCCGGCGGTCAGGATCACGCCGACGATCATCAGCCCCGTGCAGAAGAAGGCCGTCTTCTCCTGCTTCGAGCCGGCGAGCAGCATCGCCAGCAGGCCGCCCGCGATCCCGACGACGGGCGCCGCGATCATCCACGGGAATTCGCCGTAGTTCGCGAGCCACAGGCCCGAGCCCGCGGCGACGTCCTTGAGCAGCGGGTTCGCGACCGTATCGGTCGGCGCGGCGTGCGTGATGTGGAAGCCGCCGATGGTCGACGCGATCAGCACGCCGGCCAGCACGAACAGCACGACCGCGAGGAACGACGCCACGCGCAGCGCGACCGACGCGCGGCGTGCGATCACGCCTTCCGTCTTCATCTTGATGAAGGCCGCACCGTGCGCGACGAGCATCGTGAGGCTGACGAGCCCGCACAGCAGCGCGAACGGGTTCAGCAACGCCCAGAAGCCGCCGTAGTAGGTCACGCGCAGGTCGCTATCGAACTTGAACGGCACGCCTTGCAGCAGGTTGCCGAACGCGACGCCGAACACGAGCGCCGGCACGAAACCGCCGACGAACAGGCCCCAGTCCCAGCCCGCGCGCCAGCGCGGGTCAGGGCGCTTGCTGCGGTAGTCGAAGCCCACCGGCCGGAAGAACAACGCGAACAGCACGAGCAGCATCGCGAAGTAGAAGCCGGAGAACGACGCCGCGTAGACGAGCGGCCAGGCCGCGAACATCGCGCCGCCGGCCGTGATCAGCCACACCTGGTTGCCTTCCCACGTCGCACCGACGGTGTTGACGATGATGCGGCGTTCCTCGTCGGTCTTGCCGAGGAACGGCAGCAGCGCGGTCGCGCCCATGTCGAAGCCGTCGGTGACGGCGAAGCCGATCAGCAGCACGCCGACGAGCAGCCACCAGATCAGCTTGAGAGTTGCATAGTCCATAGCGATTCCTTGTTCCGTTTCGGGTGCGTGCTCAGGCCGTGGCGCGCTCGCTGGCGGCCGCGAGTTCGTGGTGATAGCGGCCGGTGTGCAGCGACGACGGGCCGAGGCGCGCGTACTTGAACATCAGCTTGATCTCGATGACGAACAGCGCGGTGTAGAACGCGATGAAACCGGCGAGGCTCAGGTACAGGTCCGTCGACGTCAGGCTGGACGCGGACAGATGCGTCGGCAGGATGCCCGCGATCGTCCACGGCTGGCGGCCGAGCTCGGCGACGACCCAGCCGAATTCCGCGGCGAGCCACGGCAGCGGGATCGCCCACACCGCATAACGCAGGAACCAGCGGCGGTTGTCCTGCAGCAGCTGCCGGCGCGCGCAGAGCCAGAACGCGGCGACGAAGGTCGCGAGGAACAGGAAGCCGAGGAACACCATGATCCGGAACGAGAAGAACACGGGCGCGACCGGCGGGATCGTCTTCTTCGCGGCGGCCTTGATCTGCTCCGGCGTTGCATCGACCACGTTCGGCGTGAACTGCTTGAGCATCAACCCGTAGCCGAGATACTGCTTGTGCTGGTCGAACAGTGCGCGGGTCGCATCGCTCGTGTCGCCTTCCTTGATCTTCTGCAAGGCGCCGTACGCGACCATCCCGCTCTGGATGTGCTCCTCGCTGCGCTTCGCGAGTTCGCGCAGGCCGATCACCGGCTCGTCGATCGAGCGCGTCGCGATCAGGCCGAGCGCGTACGGGATCTTGATCGCGTAGTCGGTGCGCTCTTCCTTCTGGTTCGGGATGCCGATCAGCGTGAACGAGGCCGGCGCCGGCTGGGTTTCCCATTCCGATTCGATCGCGGCGAGCTTCATCTTCTGCACTTCGCCGGTCGTATAGCCCGACTCGTCGCCGAGCACGATCACGCAAAGCGTCGACGCGAGACCGAAGCCGGCCGCGACCGCGAACGAGCGCAGCGCGAAGTCGGTGTCGCGCTTCTTCAGCAGGTACCACGACGAGATGCCGAGCACGAACATCGCGGCCGTCACGTAGCCGGCCGACACGGTGTGCACGAACTTCACCTGCGCGACCGGGTTGAACAGAACGTCGAACAGGTTCGTCAGCTCCATGCGCATCGTCTGGTAGTTGAACTCGGCGCCGACCGGGTTGTTCATCCAGCCGTTCGCGACGAGGATCCACAGCGCGGACAGGTTCGAGCCCAGCGCGACGAGGAACGTGACCATCAGGTGCTTGACCTTCGACAGGCGGTTCCAGCCGAAGAAGAACAGGCCGACGAACGTCGACTCGAGGAAGAACGCCATCAGGCCTTCGACCGCGAGCGGCACGCCGAAGATGTCGCCGACATAGTGCGAGTAGTACGACCAGTTCGTGCCGAACTGGAATTCGAGCGTGATGCCGGTCGTCACGCCCATCGCGAAGTTGATCCCGAACAGCTTGCCCCAGAACTGGGTCATGTCCTTGTAGACCTGTTTGCCGGTCATCACGTAGACGGCTTCCATGATGACGAGCAGCCAGGACAGGCCGAGCGTCAGCGGCACGAACAGGAAGTGGTAGAGCGCCGTGATGCCGAACTGCAGACGCGACAGATCGACGACTTCGCTACTTATCATGGTGGTCTCCCTCGGTGGGTGCAGGCGCCGGCACCGAGAGCAGCTTCTCGGCGACGGCGGCAGGCGGAAGCGACATGTGCTCGGCCTGCGGATGATTGAAGAATGCGTATTTGAGCGACATCAGGAGGATCAGCTTGACGATCAGCACCAGGCTGATGTCGCGAGCGAGGGTCGGGCCGCGTGCCCATGCGGCGATGCGCGCACGCCAGCCGATCGTGCCGGCCGGCCGCGGGGGAGGCGGCGCAGGCTCTTTATTGATCGAGATCAAGGCGATTATCCTGAATCGATTTACGTCGGATTGGGGGCGACTTTACGTCGGATTTATGACGGCCGTGAAGCTGTTTTAATCCTTTTGCGCCTGACATGCCAATTTTAAAAGGACTGCTTTCCGATGCCGAGTGCTGCGCTGCGGCAGACCGTCGCGAAACACGGGCCGAAACTTGAGGCAGATCAAGGTTATGCGGAAGGGGCCCGCGAACCGTCCAATACCTGATTAAACAGGTCAATTGATCGACGGAGAAATGAGCGAAGAAGCGGGCGGAGTGGCGACGGATAAACCGGCTAAAAACCGGTGAAAAAGTCGGGCGAAAAAAAACCGCTGCCGGTCAGGCAGCGGTTTTCGATGAAGCTTTCCGAATCGCCGGTATTTATGCGTATTCGGCGAGGGCGGTGCGCATCTTCTTCATCGCGCTCGCCTCGATCTGGCGGATGCGTTCCGCCGACACGCCGAACTCGGCGGCGAGATCGTGCAGCGTCGAGCCGCCCGAGCCGTCGTCGTCGACATGCAGCCAGCGTGCCTCGATGATGCGGCGGCTGCGCGCGTCGAGCGCGTCGAGTGCCTGCGCGATGCCGTCCGTCTGCAGCGAGTCGCGCTGACGCGCGGCGAGCACGGCGGTCGGTTCGTTGTGCGAGTCGGCCAGGTAGGCGATCGGTGCGTACGACTCCTCGCCGTCTTCGACCTGCCCTTCGAGCGCGATATCGCCGCCCGACAGGCGCGTTTCCATTTCGGTCACGTCTTCGCGCTTGACGTTGAGCTCTTGTGCGAGGCCGTCGATTTCCTCGGGCGTCATCGCCTGCATGCTCTTCTTGTGGCTGCGCAGGTTGAAGAACAGCTTGCGCTGCGCCTTCGTCGTCGCGACCTTCACCATGCGCCAGTTGCGCAGGATGTACTCGTGGATCTCGGCCTTGATCCAGTGGATCGCGTACGACACGAGACGAACGTTCTGGGCCGGATCGAAGCGCTTCACGGCCTTCATCAGGCCGATGTTGCCTTCCTGGATCAGGTCGCCGTGCGGCAGGCCGTACCCGAGATAGTTGCGCGCGATCGACACGACGAGCCGCAGGTGCGACAGCACGAGGCGGCGTGCCGAGTCGAGATTGTTGCTTTCGCGGAATTCGGTCGCGTACTGGCGTTCCTCTTCTGCCGTCAGCAGCGGAATGCGATTGACGGCCTGGATATACGCGTCGATGTTGCCAAGCTGGCCCGGCAACATCGATTGAGCTGCGAGCGCCAGCGAGCCTGCCGATTCGGCCTTGGCCGGCGCCGGGCTCAGGGTGTTCGGGAGGGTCAGGGCGTTGCTCACTAAAAACTCCTTTGGAATCAGGGACAAACCCCCGGTCTCGAATGAGATTCCGTGGGGCATCTTAGCACTCCCGCAAGCTGAGTGCTAATTCCTTAGAGCAAGCGTGGGCATCGGAGTTCCCGTTTTTCTATCGAGTTAGTCGAGTCGATAGTCTATTCTGCGACAGGGGAGGCGACGCGAAGTTCCGTAAGCCGTTGTTTCAGATGGTAATCAGTAGACGATTTCAATTTTTGTTGTTTTGGAAGGAAGCCATTTCGCTTCGTGATGCCGATCCGAAAAGTCCTTTACCATACCATTCACTTCGCTCGAGCCGGCCGAAGCGGCAGGTTCCATTCAACCCACAAAGTTGGAGTGTCAGATGAACAATAAGAAGAATCGCCGGCCCCGCAGCCGGCTTGTCCTGCACGCGATGCTGGCGGCGTCCCTTCTGGGAGGATCGGGTGCGGCATTCGCGGATCGATGGGGGATTCAGGCGGGCGGCGGTTTTTCGGATCGCCACGGGGTCGACAAGGGCGATCTCGGCGTGGTGTGGGATCCGGGCTGGAACTGGTGGGAAATGGGCGGTTGGCACTTCGCGTTCGTCGTGGAAGGGCACGCCGGCTACTGGCACACGGGCGGCAACGTTCACGGCAGCATCGGCGAATTCGGCGTGACGCCGTTGTTCCGCTTCATCAAGAGCGCCGGGGAGATTCGCCCGTTCATCGAGGCTGGCGGCGGCGTCCGGTTGCTGACGCACCCGACGATCTCGGATCATTTCTCGCTGGGCACCGCGTTCCAGTTCTCGCCGACCGCGGGGGTGGGCGTGCAGTTCGGCCAACGGCAACAGTATCAGGTCGGCTACCGTTTTGAACATGTGTCTAACGCGGGTATCAAAGAGCCGAATCCTGGTATAAATTTCCACCAGTTCTACGTGCAGTACAACTTCTGATCCGCACGCCCGCGCACGGCGTGCGCGTTGCCGAGGAGTCAGGCGATGGCGAAGGTGATCGATGCGATCCGCGCGCTCGAGCGCGATCGGTTCCGGGCGATGGTGGACGGCGACGGCGAGGCGCTCGGCGCGCTTTTGTCGGACAAGGTGTTCTTCGTGCACACCAACGGCAAACGCGAAACCAAGCAGCAGTTCATCGACGCCATCGTCGCCGGCCGCCGCCGCTATCGCCAGATCGAAATCCAGTCGCAGGACGTGCTGCCCGTCGGCGATGAAACCTGCGTCGTCACCGGGCGTGCGTTGATCGAGATGGAAACGAACAACGGCGGCCTGGTCTTCCCGATTGCGTATACCTCCGTCCACACCCACGAACAGGGCCGCTGGAGCCTGTTCGCGTGGCAGGCGACGCGGTGCGCGACCGAGACATGAGCGCGCGTGGCGCCCGTTTTCATGTCCCGATCGAAGCGGCCTTTTGGGCCGCTTTTTGCTGCCTCGTGCGGCGCGGATCGCGCGGCGCACGCGCGGTCACGCACCGCTCGCTGACGTTTGAACCCTGAAACGGAACCGTCCGTCAGGCCGCCGCGCGGCGATCCGCGCAGTGCCAGGCCGAGCGGTTGATCGCGCTGACGAGCGCATCGAGCGCGGCGCCCGCCGCATCGGCGTGCAGGCCGACGCCGTGCCGCAGCGGCGCATCGCCGACCCGGCAGCCCACCGATACCGCGATCCGCCCGTCCGTCGTGCGCGCGTGTTCGCACGAAGCGATGTCGATCGCGACGCCGGCGGCGGCCGCGAATGCCGCGGCCAAACGTCGCACGGCATCGTCGGGTGCGATATCCGCCGCGGGCGCCGTCGCGATCTCGCGGTTCTGCCAGCGCGCGCCGTTGCCATGGCGCGCGGCCGGGCCGTTGGTGTCGAAGAATTCGCGCGCGAACAGCGCGCAGATCGCGTCGCCCGTCACTTCCTCTCCCGACGCGTCGGCAAGCGTCTGCACCGCGTGGCTGAATTCGATCTGCACGCGCCGCGTCGGCGTGAAGCCCATCCCGCGTTCGAGCAGGAACGTCGCGCCGCCCTTGCCGGACTGGCTGTTGACACGGATCACCGCGTCGTAGCTGCGGCCGAGGTCGGCCGGGTCGATCGGCAGGTACGGCACTTCCCACGGCGCGTCGGGGCGCTGCTGCGCGAAGCCCTTGCGGATCGCGTCCTGGTGCGAACCGGAGAACGCGGTGAACACGAGGTCGCCCGCGTACGGGTGGCGCGGATGCACCGGAATCTGGTTGCAGCGTTCGACGACGCGGCGCACCGCGTCGATGTCGGAGAAATCGAGGCCCGGATCGATGCCCTGCGTGTAGAGATTCAGCGCGAGCGTGACGAGATCGACGTTGCCGGTACGCTCGCCGTTGCCGAACAGGCAACCCTCGATGCGGTCGGCGCCCGCGAGCAGCGCGAGCTCGGCCGCCGCGACCGCCGTGCCGCGGTCGTTGTGCGGATGCACGGACAGCACGATGCTGTCGCGATACGCGAGGTTGCGGTCCATCCATTCGATCTGGTCGGCGAACACGTTCGGGCTCGCGGCTTCGACGGTGGCCGGCAGGTTGACGATCATCTTGTGGTCGCGGGTCGGGCGCCAGGTTTGCGCGACCGCGTCGCAGATCTCGCGTGCGAACGTCAGCTCGGTCATGCTGAAGGTTTCCGGCGAGTACTGGAAGGTCCACTGCGTGTCGGGGCGCGCGGCGGCGTGCTCCTTGATGATGCGCGTGCCGTCGATCGCGAGCGCCTTCACGTCGGCCTTCGACATCCCGAACACGATGCGGCGGAACGACGGGCAGACCGCGTTGTACAGGTGCACGATCGCGCGCGGCACGCCTTCGAGCGCGTCGAACGTGCGAGCGATCAGGTCTTCGCGCGCCTGCACGAGCACTTCGATCGTCACGTCATCGGGAATCCGCTTGTCGTCGATCAGCTTGCGGACGAAATCGAAGTCGGTTTGCGACGCCGACGGAAAACCGACTTCGATCTCCTTGAACCCGATCGCGACCAGCATCTCGAAGAATTCGAGCTTCTGCTCGATGCTCATCGGCTCGATCAGCGACTGATTGCCGTCGCGCAGGTCGGTGCTCATCCAGACGGGCGCGCGCTCGATGGTGCGCGACGGCCATTTGCGGCCATTGAGGCGGACGGGCTCGAACGGACGGTACTTGTCTTGCGGATTGCGCTGCATCTTCTGGACCTCGGGTCTCAAGTCGCGAGCGAAGACGGGCGGCATGGGCGACGGTTGGCGCTGCCTCGCTCCGCGGCACGTGGGCGCGCTGCGGATGCGGATGATCTTCGCGAATCGGCCGGCGGATAGACGGACGAATGCTGACGACTTCGGGTTGTAAAAACTGCGAGAGGGGTACTGCGAGGAACTGCTGGGAGGGACCGTGCGGACAGCACACGGCGCTACGACAGCCTTAGGCTAGTCGTAGCGATAGCGGCCGCGCTAGGCGGCCGGAGGTAATTCGGAGGGTGTTCGGAAAGGAACGCATGACGGCAACTCTATGCCAGGATGCGCCCGCGTGTCAAATGCCTGGCGCGCGGGGCCGGTTCGCGGGCGTGCCGTCAGCGCGCGATGCGGGTGATCTGCACGATCGTCGCGACCTGGCGGGCGACGGTGTCGGGCACCGGCACCTCGCCGCGCAATACGGCGTCCGTCCACGCGGCCGTCGTGGCCGCATCGCGCGATTCGGGCAGGGCGACGGGGGGCGCTTCGGTCGACGAGCGCTCGGCCTCGATCAGCGTGTCGCACACGCCGTCGTGCAGCCAGTCGACCTGTACCTGGCGCCGCGTGTCGGCAACGGCTTCGCCCTCGGTGCCGCGCGCGAGCAGCGCGCCGCCGAGCGCGGCGTCGGGATGGTCGCGGAACAGCTGCGCGAGGCTGTCGCGGTACGGCGGGTGCGTGTAGTTGACGAGCCGCAGGCCGGCCGGTGCGAACGGCTGCAGGATCTTCACGAGCGTGTGCGTCGAATTGCGCACGCCGAGCACGCGACGCATCGACAGCAGGCGCGCGATGCGCGGCGCCAGCACCTCGATCGACGCGAACGCGACGCGGCGCTCGGCAAGCGTGTCCTCGATCGCATCGTGCGACGCCGACGGCGCAAGCGACAGCGCCGAGAAGATCTCGGCGCTCGTCACGCGGCCCGGATCCTGCTCGACACCATGCACGAGCACCGGCACGCCTTCGCGCGCGAGCAGCAGTGCGAGCAGCGGCACGAGGTTCGGCTGCTTGCGCGCGCCGTTGTAGCTCGGGATCGCGACGGGGCGGAACGCCGCGTCCTGTACGTGCACGGGCTCGAACGACGCCTGCGCGGCGGCGAGCATCGCGGCCAGCTCGTCGGCGGATTCGCCCTTCAGCCGATAGGCGATCAGGATCGCGCCGAGTTCGACATCCGACACGCGCGCGTCGAGCATCGCGCGATAGAGCTCGAACGTGTCCTCGGCGGACAGCGCGCGTGCGCCGTTCGGGCCGCGGCCGATTTCCTTGATGAAGCGGGCGCACGGGAACGGAACGGCGGCGGGATCGTGGGAAGCGGTCATCGGGGCGTGGGGCGGGCGGCCGGCATCGGGCCGCGCTGTGAGCGGTGAGGAATGCCCGAGTATCGCACGGGCGCGGACGACGCAAGCAAGGGGGGCGCATCGCGGCGCGCTACACTCTGCTTCCCGGCGGTGCGCGCGCCGGCTGCGCCGCGCCCGTGCCGTTGCCGGCCGAATACGACTACGAGAGACATCCCATGAAGCTTTACAGCTATTTCCGCAGTTCCGCGTCGTACCGCGTGCGGATCGCCCTGAACCTGAAGCAGCTGCCGTTCGACTATGTTCCCGTGCACATGCTGCGTGACGGCGGCGAGCAACTGAAGGACGCGTACCGCGCGCTGAATCCGGACGCGGTCGTGCCGACGCTGACCGACGGCGACGCGACGCTGCAGCAGTCGCTCGCGATCATCGAATATCTCGAGGAAACCCATCCGGAACCGGCGCTGCTGCCGAAGCAGCCGGTCGATCGCGCCTATGTGCGTGCGGTCGCGCTGCAGATCGCGTGCGAAATCCATCCGCTCAACAACCTGCGCGTGCTGAAGTACCTGAAGCACACGCTGAAGGTGCCTGAAGAAGCGAAGAACGCGTGGTACCGGCACTGGATCGAGGCGGGCTTCGAATCGCTCGAGACCCGTCTCGCGAGCGATCCGCGCACCGGCAAGCTGTGTTTCGGCGACACGCCGACACTCGCCGACGTGTGCCTCGTGCCGCAGGTGTTCAACGCGAACCGCTTCTCGATCGACACGACGCGCTATCCGACGATCCAGCGGATCGTCGACCACGCGTCGACGCTCGATGCGTTCAAGGCCGCCGAGCCCGGCGCGCAGCCCGACGCCGAATGAGCGCGGTGCGCGCGGCATGCATGACCGGGCGCGCATGAAAAAGGGCGCCCGAAGGCGCCCCGTGCGATGCGTGCCGGCGGTGTTCAGCCGAGCAGCGCGTCCGCGAATTCGACCGCGCTGAACGGCTGCAGATCCTCGACCTTCTCGCCGACGCCGATGAAGTAGACCGGCACCGGGCGCTGCCGCGCGATCGCGGCGAGAATCCCGCCCTTCGCGGTGCCGTCGAGCTTCGTGACGATGAGGCCGGTGAGGCCGAGCGCGTCGTCGAATGCCTTGACCTGCGTGAGCGCGTTCTGGCCGGTGTTCGCGTCGATCACCAGCAGCACTTCGTGCGGCGCGCCGTCGTGCGCCTTCGAGATCACGCGCTTCACCTTCTTCAGCTCTTCCATCAGGTGGAGCTGCGTCGGCAGGCGGCCGGCCGTGTCGGCCATCATCACGTCGATCTTGCGCGCGCGCGCGGCGCTGACCGCGTCGAAGATCACCGCGGCCGGATCGCCGCTTTCCTGCTGCACGACCGTCACGTTGTTGCGCTCGCCCCAGACCGCCAGCTGTTCGCGCGCGGCCGCGCGGAACGTGTCGCCCGCGGCCAGCAGCACCGACTGGTCGAAGCTCTGCAGATGCTTTGCGAGCTTGCCGATGCTGGTCGTCTTGCCCGCACCGTTCACGCCGGTGATCATCATCACGAGCGGCTGCGCGCGGCCGAGCATCAGCGACTTCTCGAGCGGCGTCAGCAACTCGACGAGCAGGTCGTGCAGCGCGGCCTTCACCTGCTGCGGGTCGGTCAGGCGACCCGCGCGCACCTTTTCACGTAGCGCGCCGAGCAGGTACTCGGTCGCGTCGACGCCCGCGTCGGACATCAGCAGCGCGGTTTCGAGCTCCTCGTACAGATCCTCGTCGATCTTCGTGTTGACGAAGACGCCGGTGATGCTCGAGCCTGTCTTGGCGAGCCCCGTTTTCAGGCGGGCGAGCCACGATTTCTTCGCGGTGGCGTCCTGCAGCGGCGGCGGAACGATTTCGACCGTCTCGACGACTTCGTCGCGGCCGTCGTTGGTCGGCGTGACCGTCATCACGACGGCCGGCGCGGCCGGTTGCGCGGGCGCTTGCGGCACTTCGGCCGCAGGCGGGGCCTCGACCGCGGGCGCATCGGACGGTTCGTCCGTTTGCTGCGCGTCGGCCGATTGCGATTCCGCCGGATCGGGCTCCTGCGTTTTCTTGAATCGTTTGAAGAAGCTGAACATGGTCTGACGTCGGGAAGAGGGCGGGCCGCCGCCAGAAGCGGGGCACCGGACGGGCCGTCCTGCGTTCGCGCGGGCGCGGCGCACGGCGGCCGAAACCGTGCATTTTATCAGTGCGGCGTGGCGCTCGCGTCAGTGCGCGCCGCCGCTGTGGTAACGTGCGCCTGTTTGGCGGTGCGCCCCTGCGCGCACCCGGTCCCTCCGTCGTCGATATTCCGTATGTCCCGTTCCTCTTCCGGCCGCCCGGCGGCCCCCTCCAGCCGCGGCAAGCCGCACACGATCCGCATCATCGGCGGCGACTGGAAACGCACGCCGCTCGCGGTGCTCGATCTCGACGGCCTGCGGCCGACGCCCGATCGCGTGCGCGAGACGCTGTTCAACTGGCTCGGCCAGGATCTTGAAGGCCGGCGCTGCCTCGACCTGTTCGCGGGCACGGGCGCGCTCGGTTTCGAGGCCGCGTCGCGCGGCGCGGCGAGCGTCGTGATGGTCGAGCGCCACCCGCGCGCCGCGCAGCAGCTGCGTGCGATCAAGGACAAGCTCGGCGCGCGTGCGGTCGAGGTCGCGGAGGCGGACGCGTTGCGGCTCGCGGCCGGGCTCACGCCGGGCGCGTTCGACGTCGTGTTTCTCGATCCGCCGTTCGGCGAACCGGCTGTGCTCGATCGCGCGGTCGCGCTGGCGGCGCCGCTCGTCGCGGCGGGCGGCGCGCTGTACGTCGAAACGGGGGCGGAACTCGACCCGGCCGCGCACGATGCGCTCGCGGGCTGGGAGGTGGTGAAGCACGGCAAGGCCGGTGCGGTTCACTATCATTTGCTGCGGCGCGAAAATGATGAATAATGCGCGTTCCATACGAGGCGGCGCGCTGCAAAGGCGACGCATGCCCATCTCGGCAGTCGCGTGCGCATGGCACCGCTGCCATCCCGTTTGCGTGATGACAGGAGGAGCGACATGGTAGTCGCCGTGTATCCCGGTACGTTCGATCCGCTGACGCGCGGGCACGAAGACCTCGTGCGGCGTGCGTCGAGCATTTTTGATACGCTGGTGGTCGGTGTGGCCGACAGCCGCGCGAAAAAGCCGTTCTTCTCGCTGGAAGAACGTCTGACGATTGCGAACGAGGTGCTCGGCCATTACCCGAACGTGAAGGTGATGAGTTTCACCGGCCTCCTGAAGGACTTCGTCCGGACCAACAACGCACGCGTGATCGTGCGCGGCCTGCGTGCCGTGTCCGATTTCGAATATGAGTTCCAGATGGCGGGGATGAACCGCTATCTGTTGCCCGACGTCGAGACGATGTTCATGACGCCGTCCGACCAGTACCAGTTCATCTCGGGCACGATCGTGCGTGAAATCGCGCAGTTGGGCGGTGATGTCAGCAAGTTCGTGTTCCCGTCCGTCGAGAAGTGGCTGACCGAGAAAGTGACGGCGATGGGAGGCCCTGCCGCGTGACGCGGCGCCGGCCGGTTTCGTCGCGAAGCCGGCCGCCGGCCTGAAGAAGTGAGATCAGTATGGCTTTGATGATTACCGACGAGTGCATCAATTGCGACGTGTGCGAGCCCGAGTGCCCGAACGGCGCGATTTCGATGGGCCCGGACATCTACGTGATCGACCCGAACAAGTGCACCGAGTGCGTCGGCCATTTCGACGAACCGCAGTGCCAGCAGGTGTGTCCGGTCGAATGCATTCCGCGCGATCCGCAGCATGACGAATCGCACGCGCAATTGATGGAGAAGTACCACGCGTTGATCGCCGTGAAAGGCGACGACGCGTCGTGACCCCGCGGTGACGCGCGCGCCCGGGTTCTTCGGCACGCGCGTTACGCATCCGGATCGGCGCCGCCTGGCGCCGGTTCCTTCATGTCAGGCCAGCAGCTCGCGCAACGCCGCGACGAGCGCATCACATTCGGCATCGGTGCCGACGGTGATGCGCAGGTGCTGGTCGATTCGCGGCAGCCCGAAGTGCCGCACGAATATTTCCCGTTCCTTCAGTTTGGCCGCGATGGCGCCCGCGTCGTGCGCGGGATGGCGCGCGAACACGAAATTCGCGGCCGACGGCACGACGTCGAAGCCGAGCGTGTCGAGCGCGTGCGTGAGCCGCGTCCGGCTGTCGATCACGCGCCGGCAGGCTGCGCTGAAATAATCGGTGTCTTCGTACGCCGCCTGCGCGGCGACTTGCGCGAGCCGGTCGAGCGGGTACGAGTTGAAGCTGTCCTTCACGCGGTTCAGCGCGTCGATCAGCGCGGCATCGCCGAATGCGAAACCGACGCGCATGCCCGCGAGCGAGCGCGCCTTCGACGTCGTGTGCACGACGAGCAGGTTCGGGTAGCGGTCGATCAGCGCAATCGCGGACTGCGCGCCGAAGTCGACATAGGCTTCGTCGATCACGACGACCGACGACGGATTCGCGGCCGCGATCCGCTCGACATCCGCGAGCGGCAACGCGCGCCCGGTCGGCGCGTTCGGGTTCGGAAACAGCACGCCGCCGGCGTCGTCGAGATAGTCGTCGACGCGGATCGAGAGGTCATCCGCGAGCGGCACGACCGTCGTCTCGACGCCGTACAGGCGTGCATAGGTCGGATAGAAGCTGTACGTGATGTCGGGGAAGCGCAGCGGCCGGTCATGCTTGAGCAGCGCCTGGAATGCGTGCGCGAGCACCTCGTCGGAGCCGTTGCCGACGAACACCTGCTCGGGCTGGATGCGGTGATGGGCCGCGACCGTCTCGCGCAGCGCGCGTGCAACCGGGTCCGGATAGCGGCGCAGCGTGTCGCCGGTCGCGCCGAGTTCGCGCGCGATCGCCGCGACGACGCGCGGCGACGGCGGATAGGGATTCTCGTTGGTGTTCAGCTTGACCGGGTGTGCGAGCGCGGGCTGCTCGCCCGGCACGTAAGGCACGAGTTGCTGAACGACGTCGCTCCAGTAACGGCTCACCGCTTGGCTCCTGTCGGGCAAAGCGACCAGATTACCGCAAGTATGCGCAGGATGGGACGAACGGGGCCGCCCGGCGACGCCGGACGGTGCGATGGATCGTCGCGGGGCGCTGCGGTCAGTTGCGATGCAGCTGCATCGTCGCGCGGTCAAGTTCGCCCTTGACGACCATCGGCATCACGGCGAGCGCGCGCTCGATCGACGCGTCGATCACGTCCTGCTCCTCGCGGCGCGGCGGCTTCAGCACGAAGTTCGCGACATCGGGCTTCGCGCCGGCGCGGGCGCTTTCCGGAATCAGGTCGCGCGGATGGCCGATGCCGATCCGCAGCCGCCAGTACTGTTGCGACGACAGGTGTGCGGTGATGTCCTTCAGGCCGTTGTGGCCGCCGCTGCCGCCGCCGAGCTTCAGCTTCACGGTGCCGGGCGGCAGATCGAGCTCGTCGTGTGCGACGAGGATCTGGTCGGGCAGGATCTTGAAGAACTGCGCGAGCGCGACGACCGACTGGCCGGAGCGGTTCATGTAGGTTTGCGGCTCGAGCAGGTGGACTTCCTCACCGTGCAGGCGCGCTTTCGCGTAGAAGCCATGGAAGCGGCGTTCGTCGCGCAGCGTCGCGCCTGCTTCGCGGGCGAGCTGGTCGATCAGCCAGAAGCCGGCGTTGTGGCGCGTCGCGGTGTATTCCGCCCCGGGATTGCCGAGGCCGACGATCAATTTGATCATGACGTTTCGAAGGCGGCAGCCGCCGCCTGGGCGCAGAAAAAGAAAAACCCGCCGGGCAAGCCGCGGCGGGTTGCGTCGACCGTTTCGTGAAACGGATCGATGAGGCGCGTAGGCGGCCGCTTAGGCAGCCGGCGTTTCGCCTTCGGCTGCGTCCGACACGGCACCAGCCGGGACCGTCGCCGATGCGACAACCGGGTTTTCCGCGTCGACGTGCGCGACCAGCGCGACGCCCTTCGGCAGTGCGATGTCCTTCGCGTGCAGCGATTGACCGGCTTCGATCTTCGACAGGTCGACTTCGAGGAACTCCGGCAGGTCAGCCGGCAGGCACTCGATTTCGATTTCCGTCGCGACGTGCGAAACGACCGCGCTCGACAGCTTCACGGCCGGGCTGATTTCAGCGTTCAGGAAGTGCAGCGGAGCCTTCGTGTGCAGCTTCCTCTTCGCGTCAACGCGCTGGAAGTCCACGTGCAGCACCAGTTGCTTGAACGGGTGGTATTGCACGTCGCGCAGCAGAACCTGTTGCGACTGGCCAGCCACTTCGAGGTCGAGGATCGACGAGTGGAAAGCTTCCTTCTTCAGGGCGTGCCACAGGGCGTTGTGATCGAGTTCGATCTTTTGCGGGGCTGCTTCGCCACCGTAAACGATACCCGTGGTCTTACCGGCGTTGCGCAGGCGGCGGCTCGCACCCGTACCTTGCTGTTGGCGCTCGAAAGCGACGACTTTCATATGATTCTCCAATGGCTGCCCGCGACCAGGCAGTAAAACGGGGCCGTCAAATGTCGGCCCCCGATGAAGCGGACGGGGTTTCGTCTATCCCGTCCGATTGTGCAAAAAGCGAAGCGTTGCCGCTTCGCTTTCCGCGCATACTTTGTTCAGTCGATTCGCGATCAGGATTCCGCGAACAGCGACATCACCGAATCGCCGCGGCGGATCCGCGAGAACGTTTCGGCCAGCAGGCTCGCGCTCGTCAGTGCACGGATCTTCGAGCAGCCGAGCGATTCGGCGGACAGCGGGATCGTGTCGGTGACCACCAGCTCGTCGAGTGCCGACGCGGCGATGCGATCACCCGCGCCACCCGACAGCACCGGGTGCGTCGCGTAGGCGAAAACCTGTTTCGCGCCGCGCTCCTTCAGCACTTGCGCGGCCTTGCAGAGCGTGCCTGCCGTATCGACCATGTCGTCCATGATCACGCAGGTGCGGCCTTCGACTTCACCGATGATGTTCATCACTTCGGAGACGTTCGCCTTCGGGCGACGCTTGTCGATGATCGCGAGATCGCAGTTGAGCTGCTTCGCGAGTGCCCGGGCACGCACCACGCCGCCGACGTCCGGCGACACGACGAGCAGATCCGGGTAGTTCTGCTTGCGCAGGTCACCCAGCAGGATCGGCGTTGCGTAGATGTTGTCGACCGGGATGTCGAAGAAGCCTTGAATCTGGTCGGCGTGCAGATCCATCGTGATGATCCGCTCGACGCCGGCGATTTCCAGCATGTTCGCGACGACCTTCGCCGAGATCGCAACACGCGCCGAACGCGGGCGGCGATCCTGACGGGCGTAGCCGAAGTAGGGGATGGCTGCAGTGATCCGGCCGGCGGATGCGCGCTTGAGCGCATCGACCATGATCATCAGTTCCATCAGGTTGTCGTTCGTCGGTGCGCACGTGGATTGCAGGACGAAGACGTCCTTGCCGCGCACGTTTTCCTGGATCTCGACCTGGATCTCGCCGTCGGAGAAACGGCTGACCATTGCTTTGCCGAGGGGGATACCAAGGATATTGACGACTTCCTGGGCGAGCGCGGGATTCGCGTTGCCAGTAAAGACCATCAGGCCATCATGGCTGTGGCTGCTCATCGTGCACCTGCTTCAGGCTTGGGCGGGAAATGCGGGAAAATTTTTTGGCAGGGGAGGAAGGACTCGAACCCTCGCATGCCGGAATCAAAATCCGGTGCCTTGACCAACTTGGCGACTCCCCTACACTTAACTGACTGCTTTACCGAACTCGTGTAGGCCGTTCGGCAAAGTAAAACCTCATGACGCGAAAGCGAAGAGCGGATGCTCGTCCAGACTCTCGGCAACTGCACCATTCCAACTGGCGGGCAGCTTGGCTTTCGCCGCTTCTGCCTCGTGCTTGCTGTGAAACGCTGCAAACACGCTTGCTCCGGAGCCGGTCATCCTCGCGGGGGTCAAATCATACAACCATTTAACCGCCTGCGCAACTTCCGCGTACTTCCTTGTTACAACTTCCTGCATGTCGTTCCGGCCGTAGCTATCTGGCCATCCCGCATCGCTGGTTTGCTGTGCAAGAAAGTCAGCAATTGTGACGGGCTTCGTATCTCTTGTCAACAACTCATCTGAAAATATTTCAGCGGTCGGGACATGAACGCTTGGCGTCACAACCAAGAACCAGCGAGTCGGCAATTGTACCTCAGCTAATTCTTCTCCGATACCCTCTGCGAACGCATTTTTTCCAAAAATAAAAAACGGGACGTCTGCGCCGAGTTTGACCGCGAGCGACTGAAGCTCGGCGCGAGGCAGGTCGAGTCGCCACAGGCGGTTCAGTGCGAGCAGTGTCGTTGCGGCGTCGGAGCTGCCGCCACCAAGGCCGGCCCCCATCGGCAGGCACTTGTCGATCTCGATGTCGACGCCGTGCGCGGTGCCCGTATGTGCTTTCAGCAGGTTGGCTGCGCGCACGACGAGGTCACTTTCCTCGGGCACGCCGGGCACGTCGGTGACGCGCGCGACGCGACCGTCGTCGCGCAGCGTGAAATGCAGCGTGTCGCCCCAGTTCAGCAACTGGAACACGCTCTGCAGATCGTGATAGCCGTTCGGGCGGCGGCCGGTGATGTGCAGGAACAGGTTGAGTTTCGCGGGCGCAAGGCAATTGCGCAGCGAGCGGGTCGAATCGGTCATGCGTATGTCTGGGCTGGGCCGGTGCTCACTGGTCGAGCACGAGCTTGATGTCGAGCGGCGGGGTCGCGCGCACGAGGTTGACGCGTTTGACGCCCGTGGCCGGGGCATCCGCGTAGGCAAGGTAGTCGATCGTCCAGCCATCCTGGCGGATCTGCTTGACGCGCGTGCCGTCGGCCGGGTCGCGCACCGTTTCCGCAGGGGTCGCGGGCGCGGCCGTGGGCAGCAGCCAGTAGCGCAGGCCCGCGAGCGGCAGTTCGAAGCCGAGCGTTTTCTGCATCAGGTCGCCGACGTCCGGCGCATATTGCGTCGGACGGTTCGGCAATTCAAGCGATGCCGCCTGCGGCGTCGATTTCACGACCGCGAGCGTCTGGCCGAGCGGGCTGCGCAGCTCGAGCGACACGTCGTCGCCGTGCTCCTGCCAGTCGAAGTTGCCGTACACGTTCTGCTGCTTGCCGAGACGGTCGTCGTACTGCACCGCGAAGCGGCCATGGTAAGCGTGCGCTGCGGCGGTCTGCAGCGGCGCGCCCGTCGGCACGCCGGCCG
>NZ_LDVA01000120.1:0-26365 GCF_050768715.1 Burkholderia sp. ZZQ-2
GCAGCCGCGCCCGCCGCCAGCAGTTGACCGTCGCGGCCCGGCCGGGCTGCGACCAACCCGCGCCGCCGGCGCGGTTCATTGACGGCAGATGATGAAAAAGACGACCCTGAAATCGGTGTTTCTGACCGGCCTGCTGGTTCTCGTCCCGCTCGCGATCACGCTGTGGGTGCTCGGTCTCATCATCGGCACGATGGACCAGACACTGCTGCTGCTGCCTGAATCGTGGCAGCCCGAGCGGATGCTCGGCTTCCACTTGCCGGGGATCGGCGCGGTGCTGACGCTCGCGTTCATCTTCGTCGTCGGGCTGGCCACGCGGAACTTCATCGGCCAGAAGCTCGTCACGTGGTGGAACGCCGTGGTGCGTCACATCCCGGTCGTCGGGCCGATCTACACGAGCGTCAAGCAGGTGTCGGACACGCTGCTGTCGAGCAGCGGCAACGCGTTCCGCAAGGCGCTGCTGATCGAATACCCGCGCCGCGGCTCGTATACGATCGCGTTTCTGACCGGCACGCCGGGCGGCGACGTGCTCAATCATCTGACGGAAGAATACGTGAGCGTCTATATTCCGACGACGCCGAACCCGACGTCGGGCTTCTTCCTGATGCTGCCGAAGAGCGAAGTCATCGAACTCGACATGTCGGTCGATGCCGCGCTCAAGTACATCGTCTCGATGGGCGTGGTGGCGCCCCCGGCGCCGGTTCCGGCGCCTGCGCGCCGCCCCGTCGAGCCGCCGCTGTAAGTAAAGAATCATCGCCCGGGCCGCGCGTTGCGGCACCCGTTGATCAAACCGAACGAAAGCAAACATCATGTCGATGCGTACTGAATACTGCGGTCTCGTGACCGAACACCTGCTGGGCCAAACCGTGTCGCTGTGCGGCTGGGTGCAGCGCCGCCGCGATCACGGCGGTGTGATCTTCATCGACCTGCGCGATCGTGAAGGCCTCGTGCAGGTGGTGTGCGACCCGGATCGCGCGGAAATGTTCGCGACCGCCGAAGGCGTGCGCAACGAGTTCTGCGTGCAGATCAAGGGCCTCGTGCGCAACCGTCCGGACGGTACGGTCAACGCCGGCCTGAAGAGCGGCAAGATCGAAGTGCTGTGTCACGAACTGAACGTGCTGAACGCGTCGGTCACGCCGCCGTTCCAGCTCGACGACGACAACCTGTCGGAAACGACGCGCCTCACGCACCGCGTGCTCGACCTGCGCCGCCCGCAGATGCAGCACAACCTGCGCCTGCGCTACCGCGTCGCGATCGAAGCGCGCAAGTACCTCGACGAGCAGGGCTTCATCGACATCGAAACGCCGATGCTGACGAAGAGCACGCCGGAAGGCGCACGCGACTACCTCGTGCCGTCGCGCGTGAACGCGGGCCAGTTCTTCGCGCTGCCGCAGTCGCCGCAGCTGTTCAAGCAGCTGCTGATGGTCGCGAACTTCGACCGTTACTACCAGATCACCAAGTGCTTCCGCGACGAAGACCTCCGTGCCGACCGTCAGCCGGAATTCACGCAGATCGACTGCGAAACGTCGTTCCTCGGCGAGCAGGAAATCCGTGACTTGTTCGAAGACATGATCCGTCACATCTTCAAGACGACGATCGACGTCGAACTCGACGCGAAATTCCCGGTGATGCCGTACTCGGAAGCGATGGCGCGTTTCGGTTCGGACAAGCCGGACCTGCGCGTGCAGCTCGAATTCACCGAGCTGACCGACGCGATGAAGGACGTCGACTTCAAGGTGTTCAGCACGCCGGCCAACGCGAAGGACGGCCGTGTCGCGGCACTGCGCGTGCCGAAGGGCGGCGAGCTGTCGCGCGGCGACATCGACGGCTACACCGAATTCGTGCGCATCTACGGCGCGAAGGGCCTCGCATGGATCAAGGTCAACGAGAAGGCGAAGGGCCGTGACGGCCTGCAGAGCCCGATCGTCAAGAACCTGCACGACGCGTCGATCGCGGCGATCCTCGAGCGCACCGGCGCTGAAGACGGCGACATCATCTTCTTCGCGGCCGACCGCGCGAAGGTCGTCAACGACAGCCTCGGCGCGCTGCGCCTGAAGATCGGCCATTCGGAATTCGGCAAGGCGAACGGTCTGGTCCAGGCCGGCTGGAAGCCGCTGTGGGTCGTCGACTTCCCGATGTTCGAATACGACGACGAAGATGCGCGCTACGTCGCTGCGCACCACCCGTTCACGAGCCCGAAGGACGAGCACCTCGAGTACCTCGAGACCGACCCGGGCCGCTGCCTCGCGAAGGCCTACGACATGGTGCTGAACGGCTGGGAAATCGGCGGCGGCTCGGTGCGTATCTATCAGGAGGAAGTGCAGAGCAAGGTGTTCCGCGCACTGAAGATCGGTGCGGAAGAGGCTCAGCTCAAGTTCGGCTTCCTGCTGGATGCACTGCAGTACGGCGCGCCGCCGCACGGCGGTATCGCGTTCGGTCTCGACCGCATCGTCACGATGATGGCCGGCGCCGATTCGATCCGCGACGTGATCGCGTTCCCGAAGACGCAGCGTGCGCAGGATCTGCTCACGCAGGCACCGAGCCCGGTCGACGAGCGTCAGCTGCGCGAACTGCACATCCGCCTGCGTCAGCCGGAGCAGCCGAAGGCGTAACGCGCTTCGCATCCGGTCGTGTGTGCGTTCGCGCGCACACGACGCTCATGAAAAAGGCGCAGCGATGCGCCTTTTTCGTTTTTTGCGGTACAGTCGCAGCACTTGCCGCCCGTTCGGAGCCTGTGCCCGGCGCGCGGCCCCGTGCTGCATGAAACAAAGATGACGAAGCCGCCGAAAATCCCCGAATCCGTTCTTGTCGTGATCTACACGCCCGACCTCGATGTGCTCGTGATCAAGCGTGCCGACCAGCCCGATTTCTGGCAATCGGTGACTGGCTCGAAGGACGCGCTCGACGAGCCGCTCGCGGTCACCGCCGCGCGCGAAGTGGCCGAGGAAACCGGCATTGCGGTCGGCACCGCGGATGTGCCGGCCAGCGCGCTCGTCGACTGGCGCCACCGGATCGAGTACACGATCTATCCGCAATACCTGCACCGCTATGCGCCGGGCGTCACGCGCAACACCGAGCACTGGTTCGGCCTGTGCGTGCCGCATCGCGTCGACGTGACGCTGTCGCCGCGCGAGCACGTCGACCATGCGTGGCTGCCGTTCCGTGAGGCGGCCGCGCGCTGCTTCTCGCCGTCGAATGCCGAGGCGATCCTGCAATTGCCCGCGCGCGTGGCACTCTCGCGCGCGCCGCACGGCTCGTCCGCATGACGGCGGAAGCCCGCAAGCGCTTCGCGCAATTGCGGCAGATGTTCCTGCAGGAACGCGGTTCCGCGTCGCGGCTCGCCTTTACGTCGGGCAACACCGTGCGGCTGTGCGAGGGCGGCGGCGCATTCTTCCGGGCACTGATCGAGCGGATCGATGCCGCCTGCGAACAGGTGATGCTCGAAACCTACATCTTCTGCGACGACGCGGCCGGCCGGCCGGTGTCGGACGCGCTGATCCGCGCGGCGCAGCGCGGCGTGCGCGTGCGCGTGATCACCGACGGCATCGGCACTGCGCGCCTGCCGCTGTTCGACACGTGGGTGGCGGCCGGCGTCGAGCACTGCATCTACAACCGTTTCCTGTTCGGCCGCTTCGGCTTCTCGCGCACGCATCGCAAGCTCGCGGTGATCGATCACGCGGTTGCATTCTGCGGCGGCATCAATATCGTCGACGACTACGCGCAGGGCGGCGCGACGCTGCCGTTTCCGCGCTGGGATTTCGCGGTCGAGATGGCGGGGCCCGCAGTGTCGGACGTGCGCGCCGCGTTCGAATTGCAGTGGCACCGGATCATGTTCGGCCACAAACCGTATGCGCAATATGCAGCCGGGCTGCATGGCGGGGAAGCGTTCCCCGACATGTTCCGGCGCTGGATGCGCAGCCATCGCTGGATCAAGGCCGGCGCGCTGCGGGTCGTGACGGAGCCGAGCGTCGCGTTCGTCGCGCGCGACAACGTCGTGAACCGTCGCGCGATCGAGAAGGCGTATCTCGCGGCGATCGGCCAGGCACGCCAGCGGATTCTGCTGGCCAATCCGTACTTCATGCCGGGGCGCAAGCTGCGCCGTGCGCTGGCGGGCGCCGCGCGGCGCGGCGTCGACGTGCGGATCCTGATCGGCCGCAAGGAATTCGCGGCACTCGATACGGCCGTGCCGTTCCTGTATCACGCGCTGCTGCGCGCGGGCGTGCGCGTGGCCGAGTACGACAAGACGATGCTGCACGGCAAGGTGGCCGTGATCGACGACAACTGGGCGACGGTCGGTTCGTCGAATCTGGACGCGCTGAGCCTGATGTTGAACAATGAGGCGAATGTCGTGCTGGTGCGCTACGATGCTGTCACGAACGAACTGCGCGACGCGATCGCGGCCGCGTTTGCCGACGGCCGGGAAATCGACCCCGCCCGATTCGCCGCGCGCCCGCGCATCGAGCGCATGCTGAACTGGCTCGCCTATACGGCGTATCGTGTCGTGATGAAGGCGCTGACGGTCGGTGGTTACGACTGACGCAGACTAAGCGTTCGCTTCAAAAATCTGTCCGCACGTTCGTGCGGAAAAGCCGCTCCGGTCCCGCCGGAATCGCGCAAAATAGCGGCTCGGTTAGACACCGGTTTCTAATAATTTCCTTGTTTCGCGAGCGGCCGCACTCAATAATAGTACGGCCGTTCGATTTTATTCGAACCCCCGAACGGTTACAGAAATAGCTATGCGAAAAGGCGAACAGACGCGTGCCGCGATACTTGAAGCTGCTTTGGACCTCGCCAGCCGTGACGGGCTGGAGGGGCTGACGATCGGCCTGCTGGCCGAGCGCATGCAGATGAGCAAGAGCGGCGTGTTCGCGCACTTCGGATCGCGCGAGGACCTGCAGGTCGAGGTCGTCCGCGAGTATCACCATCGTTTCGAAAACGAGGTGTTCTTTCCGAGCCTGCGCGAACCGCGAGGCTTGCCGCGCCTTCGGGCGATGCTGGCCCGCTGGACGGAGAAGCGCATCCAGGAGGTGACGACCGGATGCATCTACATCAGCGGGGCCGTCGAGTACGACGACCGGCCTGACAGCCCCGTGCGCGAGCAGTTGATCGCGAGCGTGACGGCCTGGCGTGCCGCGATGCTGCGGGCCATTTCGCAGGCGAAGGAAGAAGGCCATCTGCGTGCGGATACCGATCCGGACCTGATGCTCTTCGAGTTGTACAGCTTCACGCTCGGCCTGCATCACGACGCACGTTTCCTGCATTCGCCGGATGCCGTGCGCCTCACGTGGGCCGCGCTGGAAAAGACGATTGTTTCGTATCAGAGCGAGAGCCGTTAGCGGCGCGTGATCCGCCCGCCAGGAGTTCGAGCCGTTTTGCCCACCTTTGGAGAGAGTCATGGGACAGTACGCCGCGCCGCTGCGCGACATGCAATTCGTGTTGCACGAGCTTCTGAACGTCGAAGCCGAAGTCAAGCAAATGCCCAAGCATGCGGACCTCGACGCCGACACGATCAACCAGGTCCTCGAGGAAGCGGGCAAGTTCTGCTCCGAGGTACTGTTCCCGCTGAACCAGGTCGGCGACCGCGAAGGCTGCACGTATGAAGGCGACGGCGTCGTGAAGACCCCGACCGGCTTCAAGGAGGCCTACCAGCAATACGTCGAGGCCGGCTGGCCGGCGCTCGGCTGCGATCCGGACTACGGCGGCCAGGGCCTGCCCGCGTTCGTGAACAACGCGCTCTACGAAATGCTGAATTCGGCGAACCAGGCATGGACGATGTATCCGGGCCTGTCGCACGGCGCGTACGAATGCCTGCACGCGCACGGCGCGCCGGAACTCCAGAAGCAATACCTGCCGAAGCTCGTGTCGGGCGAATGGACGGGCACGATGTGCCTGACCGAGCCGCACTGCGGCACCGACCTCGGCATCCTGCGCACCAAGGCCGAACCGAACGGCGACGGTTCGTACTCGATCAGCGGCACGAAGATCTTCATCTCGAGCGGCGAGCACGACATGTCGAAGAACATCATCCACCTCGTGCTCGCGCGCCTGCCGGACGCGCCGCAGGGCACGAAGGGGATCTCGCTGTTCATCGTGCCGAAGTTCATTCCGGACGCGTCGGGCGAGCCGGGCGAGCGCAACGGCATCAAGTGCGGCTCGATCGAGCACAAGATGGGCATCCACGGCAACTCGACGTGCGTGATGAACCTCGACGGCGCGAAGGGCTGGATGGTCGGCGAGCCGAACAAGGGCTTGAACGCGATGTTCGTGATGATGAATGCCGCGCGTCTCGGCGTCGGCATGCAGGGCCTCGGCCTCACGGAAGTTGCGTACCAGAACTCGCTCACGTACGCGAAGGAACGCCTGCAGATGCGTTCGCTGACGGGCCCGAAGGCACCGGACAAGCCGGCCGACCCGATCATCGTGCACCCGGACGTGCGTCGCATGCTGCTCACGCAGAAGGCCTACGCGGAAGGCGCGCGCGCGTTCACGTACTGGTCCGCGCTGCAGATCGACAAGGAGCTGTCGCACGCCGACGAAGCGGTGCGCAAGGAAGCGGCCGATCTCGTCGCGCTGCTCACGCCGATCATCAAGGCGTTCCTGACCGACAACGCGTTCGAGTCGACCAACCACGCGATGCAGATCTACGGCGGCCACGGCTTCATCTCCGAGTGGGGCATGGAGCAGTACGTGCGCGACGCGCGGATCAACATGATCTACGAAGGCACGAACTCGATCCAGTCGCTCGACCTGCTGGGCCGCAAGGTGCTCGGCGACATGGGCGCGAAGCTGAAGAAGTTCGGCAAGCTCGTGACGGAATTCGCGGAAGCCGAAGGCGTGAAGCCGGAAATGGCCGAGTTCATCAACCCGCTCGCCGACATCGGCGACAAGGTGCAGAAGCTGACGATGGAAATCGGCATGAAGGCGATGCAGAACCCCGACGAAGTCGGTGCCGCCGCCGTGCCGTACCTGCGCACCGTCGGCCACCTGGTGTTCTCGTACTTCTGGGCGCGCATGGCACGCCTCGCCCTCGACAAGGAAGCGTCGGGCGATCCGTTCTACAAGTCGAAGCTCGCGACGGCCCGCTTCTACTTCGCGCGCCTGCTGCCCGAGACGGCGTCGACGATCCGCGCCGCACGCGCCGGTTCGAAGACGCTGATGGAAGTCGACGAATCGCTGTTCTGACGCGAGTCCGGGCGGGGCGCGAGGCGCGCCGCCCGGATGCATCGGTTCCTGGTACTCACTTCTCCGTGCAGCCCCAACCTCCGCGCTGCACGACACTATCCGGAGACATCCCGTGAGCAATTTCCTGATTCGCAAGGTCGCCGTGCTGGGCGCCGGCGTGATGGGCGCGCAGATCGCCGCGCACCTCATCAACGCGCGCGTGCCGGTGCTGCTGTTCGACCTGCCGGCCAAGGAAGGCCCGAAAAACGCGATCGCGCTGAAGGCGATCGAGAACCTGAAGAAGCTGTCGCCCGCGCCGTTCGGCGTGAAGGACGACGCTAAATACCTCGAAGCCGCGAACTACGAAGACGACATCGCGAAGCTCGCCGAGTGCGACGTCGTGATCGAAGCGATCGCCGAGCGGATGGACTGGAAGCACGACCTGTACAAGAAGGTCGCGCCGCACATCGCGCCGAACGCGATCTTCGCGACCAACACGTCGGGCCTGTCGATCACGAAGCTGTCCGAAGGTTTCTCTGACGAGCTGAAGTCGCGCTTCTGCGGCGTGCACTTCTTCAACCCGCCGCGCTACATGCACCTCGTCGAGCTGATCCCGACCGCGCATACGCGCCCGGAGATCCTCGACCAGCTCGAAACCTTCCTGACGAGCATCGTCGGCAAGGGCGTCGTGCGCGCGAAGGACACGCCGAACTTCATCGCGAACCGCGTCGGCATCTTCTCGATCCTCGCGGTGATCACCGAGGCCGCGAAGTTCGGCCTGCGCTTCGACGAAGTCGACGACCTGACGGGCAGCCGCCTCGGCCGCGCGAAGTCGGCGACGTTCCGCACCGCGGACGTGGTCGGCCTCGACACGATGGCGCACGTGATCAAGACGATGCAGGACAACCTCGCCGACGATCCGTTCTTCCCGGTCTACCAGACGCCCGCCGTGCTCGCCGAACTGGTGAAGCAGGGCGCGCTCGGCCAGAAGACGGGCGGCGGTTTCTACAAGAAGGAAGGCAAGGCGATCAAGGTGCTCGACGCGAAGACGGGCACCTATGTCGACTCGGGCGCGAAGGCTGACGAAACGGTCGGCCGCATCCTGAAGCGCCCGCCGGCGGAACGCCTGAAGCTGCTGCGCGAAACGGACCATCCGCACGCGCAGTTCCTGTGGTCGATCTTCCGCGACGTGTTCCACTACATCGGCGTGCATCTCGAATCGATCGCCGACAACGCGCGCGACGTCGACCTCGCGATCCGCTGGGGCTTCGGCTGGAACGAAGGCCCGTTCGAAGGCTGGCAGGCCGCTGGCTGGAAGCAGGTCGCCGAGTGGGTGCAGGAAGACATCGCGGCCGGCAAGGCGCTCGCGAACGTGCCGCTGCCGTCGTGGGTGCTCGAAGGCGCGGTTGCCGAGAAGGGCGGCGTGCACACGGCCGAAGGCTCGTGGGCACCGGCTGCGAAGCGCTTCGTGCCGCGTTCCGACCTCGCGGTCTACGACAAGCAGGTATTCCGCGCGCCGCTGCTCGGCGAAGCGGGCGCCGATCCGAAGACGTACGGCAAGACGCTGTTCGAGACCGACGCGGTGCGCGCATGGGTCGACGATCGTGCGGGTGAAGACGACGTCGTGATCGTGTCGTTCAAGTCGAAGATGAACACGATCGGACCGAGCGTGATCGACGGCCTCGTGCAGGCGATCGAACTCGCGGAGAAGGACTACAAGGGCGTGGTGATCTGGCAGCCGACGTCGCTGAAGCTCGGCACGCCGGGCGGCCCGTTCTCGGCCGGCGCGAACCTCGAAGAGGCGATGCCCGCGTTCATGATGGGCGGCGCGAAGGGGATCGAGCCGTTCGTGAAGAAGTTCCAGGAAGGCATGCTGCGCGTGAAGTACGCGAACGTGCCGGTCGTCGCGGCCGTGTCGGGCATCGCGCTCGGCGGCGGGTGCGAGCTGATGCTGCACAGCGCGAAGCGCGTCGTCCACGTCGAGAGCTACATCGGCCTCGTCGAAGTGGGTGTCGGCCTCGTGCCGGCGGGCGGCGGCCTGAAGGAAGCGGCGCTGCGCGCAGCGGACGCCGCGACGGCCGCGAACGCGACCACCGACATCCTGAAGTTCGTCACGAAGTCGTTCGAGAACGCGGCGATGGCGAAGGTCTCGGCCTCCGCGCACGATGCACGTGCGATGGGCTACGTGAAGCCGTCCGACACGATCGTCTTCAACGTGTTCGAACTGCTCGACACCGCGAAGAAGGAAGCGCGTGCGCTGGCCGCCACCGGCTACCGCGCACCGCTGCGTGCGAAGGACGTGCCGGTCGCGGGCCGCTCGGCGATCGCGACGATCAAGGCATCGCTCGTCAACATGCGCGACGGCCGCTTCATCAGCGACCACGACTACCTGATCGCGAGCCGCATCGCCGAAGCCGTGTGCGGCGGCGACGTCGAAGCCGGCAGCCTCGTCGACGAGCAGTGGCTGCTCGCGCTCGAGCGCCGTGCGTTCGTCGAGCTGCTCGGCACGCAGAAGACGCAGGAACGGATCATGGGCATGTTGCAGACCGGCAAGCCGGTGCGTAACTGAGCGAGCGATAAGGCAAGGAGTCTCAAATGAGCAAACAATTGCAAGACGCATACATCGTCGCCGCCAGCCGCACGCCGATCGGCAAGGCTCCGCGCGGTGTCTTCAAGAACACGCGCCCGGACGAGCTGCTGGTCCACGCGATCAAGTCGGCGGTTGCGCAGGTTCCGGGCTTCGACACGAAGCTGATCGAGGACGCGATCATCGGCTGCGCGATTCCGGAAGCCGAACAGGGCCTGAACGTCGCGCGGATGGGCGCGCTGCTCGCGGGCCTGCCGCAGACGGTCGGCGGCGTGACGGTCAACCGCTTCTGCGCGTCGGGCATCACGGCGCTCGCGATGGCGGCCGACCGCATCCGCGTCGGTGAATCGGACGCGATCTTCGCGGGCGGTTGCGAATCGATGAGCATGGTGCCGATGATGGGCAACAAGCCGTCGATGTCGCCGCACATCTTCGATCGCAATGAAGACTTCGGCATCGCATACGGGATGGGCCTGACGGCCGAGCGCGTCGCCGAGCAGTGGAAGGTGAGCCGCGAAGACCAGGACGCGTTCTCGGTCGAATCGCACCGCAAGGCGCTTGCCGCGCAGCAGGCCGGCGAGTTCAACGACGAGATCGCCGCGTACACGATCACCGAGCGTTTCCCGAACCTCGCGACCGGCGAAGTCGACGTGAAGACGCGCGAGATCAAGCTCGACGAAGGTCCGCGCGCGGACACGTCGATCGAAGGCCTCGCGAAGCTGCGCACGGTATTCGCGAACAAGGGCTCGGTTACGGCCGGCAACAGCTCGCAGACGTCGGACGGCGCGGGTGCGCTGCTCGTCGTGTCGGAGAAGGTGCTGAAGGAATTCAACCTGACGCCGCTCGCGCGCTTCGTGAGCTTCGCGGTGCGTGGCGTGCCGCCGGAAATCATGG
Source organism: Burkholderia sp. ZZQ-2 (assembly GCF_050768715.1). Taxonomy (NCBI): domain Bacteria; kingdom Pseudomonadati; phylum Pseudomonadota; class Betaproteobacteria; order Burkholderiales; family Burkholderiaceae; genus Burkholderia; species Burkholderia sp. ZZQ-2. The sequence goes on from NZ_LDVA01000120.1 coordinate 10,640, forward strand.
GCATCGGCCCGAAGGAAGCGATTCCGGCCGCGCTGAAGGCTGCCGGCCTGAAGCAGGACGATCTCGACTGGATCGAGCTGAACGAAGCGTTCGCCGCGCAATCGCTGGCGGTGATGCGCGACCTCGGCCTCGACCCGTCGAAGGTCAACCCGATGGGCGGCGCGATCGCACTCGGCCACCCGCTCGGCGCGACCGGCGCGATCCGCGCGGCGACCGTCGTGCACGGCCTGCGCCGTCGTAACCTGAAGTACGGGATGGTCACGATGTGCGTCGGCACCGGCATGGGTGCCGCGGGCATCATCGAACGCCTGTAAGCAGGACACGACGCAAAGCGACGACGGTGCGCGGGCCACAAGCTCGCGCACCGTTTTTTCGTTCCGGTAGAGGAAAGTCAAAGGAGACGGTTGTGGCTGAAATTCAAGTGGAACGCGCCGAAGGCGTGATGACGATCACGATCTCGCGCCCGGCGAAGAAGAACGCGCTGACGGCGGCGATGTACCAGACGATGGCCGATGCGCTCGCCGACGCGCAGGAAGACAAGGCGATCCGCGTGATCCTGCTGCGCGGCAGCGACGGCAATTTCACCGCGGGGAACGATCTCGAGGATTTCATGAAGGCGCCGCCGAAGGACGACACCGCTCCGGTGTTCCAGTTCCTTGCGCGGATCAGCACCGCGAGCAAGCCGATCGTGGCCACCGTGCCGGGCCTCGCAATCGGCGTCGGCGTGACGATGCTGCTGCACTGCGATCTGGTGTACGCAGCCGACACCGCGACGTTCTCGCTGCCGTTCGCGCAGCTCGGCCTGTGCCCGGAAGCCGCGTCGAGCGTGCTGCTGCCGCGCCTGGCCGGCCATCAGGTCGCCGCCGAGAAGCTGCTGCTCGGCGAGGCGTTCGACGCGCTGGAAGCGCACCGGATCGGCATCGTCAACCGCGTGCTGCCGGCGGCCGAGCTCGACGCGTTCGCGGCGAAGCAGGCGGCGAAGCTCGCGGCGCTGCCGGCGGCGTCGCTGCGCGTGACGAAGGCGCTGCTGAAGGATACGGGCGGTGTGGCGACGTCCGCGCGGATGGCCGAGGAGGCGGGCCACTTTGCCGCGATGCTGCGCGCGCCCGAAGCGCGCGAGGCGATGACGGCGTTCTTCGAGAAGCGCAAGCCGGATTTCCGTCAGTTCGACTGACGGAGCAGGCCGTGCCGGCGATGGCTCGCCGGCGCGCCGCCGCGAACGCGATCAGGCCGTGCCGTAGTCGACGTGGCCGGTTTCGCGGCAGAAGCTGACGAGCCGCAGGCCGGCTGCTTTCGCGATTTCGATCGCGAGCGACGACGGCGCGGAGATCGTCGCGACCATTGGAATGCCGACCCGTGCGGCCTTGCGTACGAGCTCGTAGCTCGCGCGGCTCGACAGGAACACGAACCCGTCGGTCGGGTCGGCGCGCGACAGCACGAGCGAGCCGATCAGCTTGTCGAGCGCGTTGTGGCGGCCGACGTCCTCGAACGCCATCCGGATCGCGCCTGTTGCGTCGCACCACGCGGCCGCGTGCAGGCCGCCCGTGAGCCGCGTGAGCGCCTGATGCGCCGGCAACGCCTGCGCCGCGCGCGTCAGCGCGTCGGGGGCGAGGCGCGCGAGAAAGCCCGTATCGGGCACGCGCTCGGGCGCGAGGTCGAGCAGGTCGATGCTTTCGATCCCGCATACGCCGCAGCCGGTGCGCCCCGCGAGCGCGCGGCGCCGGTCCTTCAGCGCGGCGAACGCCTGCTGGACGACCTCCAGGTGGACTTCCGCATGCGGCAGCGGGGCGTCGGCGTGCAGGATCACCTCGATGTCCTTGATGTCGCTGCCGCGCGCGACGATCCCTTCCGAGATCGCGAAACCGACCGCGAACGCTTCGAGGTCGCACGGCGTACACATCATCACCGCGTGCGAGATGCCGTTGAAGACGAGGGCGACGGGCCATTCCTGGCCCACGTAGTCGTGCGCGGTTTCGACGGCGCCGCCGCGCGTGCGGCGTACGGACAGTTCGATCGCGCCGCGCGGTTCGTCGCGCATTTCACCGGATTCGGTCGGATTCACGAGCACTCCCGTTGATTCGGCGTGCGGGCGGCGGCATTCGTATCCGCCGCCCGCGCGCAGAGGTTCTAAAATACCCCAGGCAAGCCGGCCGCGCCGGCATCCGCCACATCAGGTAACGATCATGGGACTCAGCGACGCTCCACTGCTATTCGCCTTCGAACACGAATCGTCGGAAAACTTCACGTACATCCCGATGATCGTGCGTTTCAATCTCGACCGTTTCGGTCTGCGGATTTCGCTGGAGCAGTGGCAACTGCTGCCGCTCGAGGACCGCAAGCTGCTCGCACGCTTTCCGGCCGACGACGACACCGCGATCGAGCCCAACTTCGATCACGCGCTGTTCGAAATGCTGCGTACGCACGCGGATCTGGAACCCTCGTGGTTCCAGCCGGACGAGCAGCCGGCCTGGCGCGCCACCGACATCGTGCCGGAGTCGCTCGTGCAGCAGAGCGCGCTGGCCGGCCTGACGGCGCCCGGGCTTGCGCAGTGGCAGCGGCTTGCGCCGTTCCAGCGCTACGTGCTGGTGAAGCTGTCGCGCAAGCCGAAGCTGAACCACGATTTCCTGCCCGCGATGCGGGAGTTCGGGCTGACGGCCACGCACTGAGGTGGCCGCAGCCGGGTGGAGGGGGAGCGCCGTTCGGCGCTCGTCCGTCAGAGCGGCGGCAGTTGCCGCGGCTTGCGGTCGGGGCCGGTCGCGACGTAGGTGAGCGTCGCTTCGGTGACCTTCACGATTTCACCCATCAGGCGCATGCGCTGCGCGTACACCTCGACGTCGACCGTGATCGACGTGTTGCCGGTGCGCATGATGGTCGCGTAGAAGCTCAGCAGATCGCCGACGAACACCGGCTGCTTGAACACGAACGAGTTGACCGCGACCGTCGCGACGCGACCGTTCGCGCGCTGGCTCGCGGGGATCGAGCCGGCGATGTCGACCTGCGACATGATCCAGCCGCCGAACACGTCGCCGTGGACGTTCGCGTCGTGCGGTTGCGGGACGACGCGCAGCGCGGGCTGTTTTTGCGGGAGTTCGAGGGTCGAATCGGTCATGGCGGGGCTTTCATCCTGTAAGAAACATGCCGCCGCGCGCAGGCCGGCCGGCGAGGGCGCCGGCAGCGGCGCGAAGCGGCTTCTGCGACAATACAACGTTCGCAAATTGTACGAGAAAGTGAGCGAGCCGGCCGCCGATCACGCGCCCGGCACCGCCGCCGATCCTTCCCCTCATGCGCCGATTTCCTGCTTCCGGCGAGCCCGCGCCGGCTTCGACCGGGCCCCGCAACGACTGGCAGACCATCCGGTCGCTGCTGCCGTACCTGACCACCTACAAATGGCGCGTCGCGCTCGCGCTCGGCTGCCTGATCGGCGCGAAGGTCGCGAACCTCGGCGTGCCGGTCGTGATGAAGCGCATCGTCGACCACCTGTCCTACGTCCAGCAGATCACCGCGCTCGGCCGCGCCGAACAGTCGGCCGGCATCGTGCTCGCGGGCGGCGTCGGGTTGCTGGTCGTCGCGTATGCGCTCGTGCGGCTGTCGACGTCGCTGTTCACCGAGCTGCGCGAGATCCTGTTCTCGAAGGTCACCGAGAGCGCGGTGCGCCAGCTCGCGCTGCAGGTGTTCCGGCACCTGCACGGGCTGTCGCTGCGGTTCCATCTCGAACGCCAGACGGGCGGCATGTCGCGCGACATCGAGCGCGGCACGCGCGGCATCCAGCAACTGATCTCGTATTCGCTGTACAGCATCCTGCCGACGCTCGTCGAGGTCGGGCTCGTGCTCGGCTTCTTCGTGGTCAAGTACGAGGCCTATTACGCGTACGTGACGTTCGCGGCGCTGGTCACGTACATCGTGTTCACGGTGAAGGTCACCAACTGGCGTACGCATTTCCGCCGCACGATGAACGAACTCGATTCGCGCGCGAACTCACGGGCGATCGATTCGCTGATCAACTACGAGACGGTCAAGTATTTCGGCAACGAGGAGTGGGAGGCGCAGCGCTACGACGAGAACCTCAAGCGCTACCGGAAGGCCGCGATCCGTTCGCAGAATTCGCTGTCGGTGCTGAACTTCGGCCAGCAGGCGATCATCGGCACGGGGCTCGTGTTCATCCTGTGGCGCGCGACGCAGGGCGTGCTCGCGGGCAAGCTGACGCTCGGCGATCTCGTGCTGATCAACACGTTCATGCTGCAGCTGTACATTCCGCTGAACTTTCTCGGCGTCGTCTATCGCGAGCTGAAGCAGAGCCTCACCGACATGGACCGGATGTTCGGGCTGCTGTCGGCCGCGAAGGAAGTGGCCGACCTGCCCGATGCGCGGCCGCTCGCGGTCGCCGGCGCGCAGGTGCGCTTCGAGCATGTGAATTTCGCGTACGAGGCGTCGCGGCCGATCCTGCACGACGTGTCCTTCACGATCGACGCGGGCACGACGACCGCGGTGGTCGGCCACAGCGGCTCCGGGAAGTCGACGCTGTCGCGGCTGCTGTTCCGTTTCTACGATCTCGACCGGCAGGCGGGCGGTGCGATCCGGATCGACGGCCAGGATATCCGCGACGTCACGCAGGATTCGCTGCGTGCGTCGATCGGGATCGTGCCGCAGGACACCGTGCTGTTCAACGACTCGATCTACTACAACATCGCGTACGGCCGGCCGAGCGCGACCCGCGACGAGGTGATCGCGGCCGCGCGCGCCGCGCACATCCACGATTTCATCGAAAGCTTGCCGAAGGGTTATGACACGCCGGTCGGCGAGCGCGGGCTGAAGCTGTCGGGCGGCGAGAAGCAGCGCGTCGCGATCGCGCGCACGCTGTTGAAGGATCCGCCGGTGCTGCTGTTCGACGAGGCGACTTCGGCGCTCGATTCGCGCTCGGAGCGGGCGATCCAGCACGAGCTCGACCAGATCGCGCGGCATCGCACGACGCTCGTGATCGCGCACCGGCTGTCGACGGTCGTGCACGCGCAGCAGATCCTCGTGATGGATCACGGGCGGATCGTCGAGCGGGGCACGCACGACGAACTCGTGCGCGCCGACGGGTTGTATGCGCAGATGTGGGCGCTGCAGCAGCAGCGCGCGGCGGCGGGCGGGGAAGAGGCCGAGGCCGCGTAGGCGCGGGCATTGCGCGGTGCGCGGCAGGAACGGGCGGTGTGGTGCCGTCAGGGCCGGGTGACTTGGCGGAGCGTCGGTGGCATCGGATCCTGGAGCTTGGTCCGGCGCCGGTCGATCGCGCAGTCATCGACAAGTCGGGGTATCGACCGCCGAACCGCCGAACCGCCGAACCGCCGCTCAGCCGCTCAGCCGCTCAGCCGCTCAGCCGCTCAGCCGCCCAGCCGCCCAGCCGCGAAACGATCAGCCCGCGGCGCGCAGCCGCGCGTCGAGCTCGCCGAGCTGCGCGGGCGTGCCGACGTTCTCCCAAATACCTTCGTACAGTTCGCCGCTCGCGCGGCCGGCTTCGATCGCCGCGCGATAGTACGGCGTCAGCGCGCGCCGCGTGCCGGGCGCGAGATCGCGGAACATCCGCGTGTCGTACAGGCCGATGTTGCCGAACGTGAAGCGCGCGGCGCCGTCGAGCGCCAGGCGGCCGTCGTCGCCGAGCGCGAAGTCGCCGGCCGGGTGGAACGGCGGGTTCGGCACCATCACGAGGTGCATCGCCGGCGCGTCGAGCGCGGCCATCCGGGCAGCGCGCGGCGCGAGCGTCCGGTAGTCGAAGGCGCAGTACACGTCGCCGCTGACCGCCGCGAACACGGCAGGTTGTCCGTCGCGCTCGAGCAGCGGCAACGCCTGCGCGATGCCGCCCGCGGTTTCCAGTGCCTCGCCTTCGGCCGAGTACGCGAGCCGTACGCCCCAGCGCGACCCGTCGCCGAGCGCGGCCTCGATCTGTTCGCCGAGCCACGCGTGGTTGATCACGATCGTCTCGATACCCGCGCGTGCGAGCGCTTCGATCTGCCACGCGATCAGCGGCTTGCCGCCCGCTTCGAGGAGCGGCTTCGGGCGGGTGTCGGTGAGCGGGCGCATCCGTTCGCCGCGCCCGGCGGCGAAGATCATCGCCGTCGTCAGGGTGTTGCTCATGTTCGGCCGGGTGTCAGGAGAGTCGGAACGATCAGAACGTATAGCCCACGTCGGCCGGCGCGTTGCCCTCGAGCTCGTCGAGCAGCTTCGCGAACGGCACGAGCGGGCGGTAGCGCAGCGCGACCTTGCGCGCATACGCGATGAAGCGCGGCAGGTCGTTCAGGTAATGGGGCTTGCCGTCGCGGTAATTGATGCGCGCGAACAGGCCGAGCACCTTGATGTGGCGCTGCAGCCCCATCCATTCGAGCTGGCGGTAGAACTCGCCGAAATCGGGATCGACCGGCAGGCCGGCCTTTTTCGCCCTTTCCCAGTAGTACGCGAAGCAGTCGAGCTCGAACTCCTCGTCCCAGCTGATGAAGGCGTCGCGCAGCAGCGACACGACGTCGTACGTCAGCGGCCCGTAGACGGCGTCCTGGAAGTCGAGGATGCCCGGGTTCGGCTCGCACACCATCAGGTTGCGCGGCATGAAGTCGCGCAGCATGAAACCCTGCGGCTGCGCGTGGGCGCTCGCGACCAGCAGCGCGAAGGTGCGGTCGAGCGTGCCACGCATCGCGTCGGTGACGGGCTTGCCGAGGTGGCGGCCGACGAACCATTCGGGCATCAGCTCCATCTCGCGGCGCAGGAACGCCTCGTCGAACGGCGGCAGCACGTCGGGTTTCGACGTGAGCTGGAAGCGGATCAGCGCATCGAGTGCTTCGCGCATCAGCGGTTTCGCGGCGGCCGGGTCGGCCGGATCGAGCACCGAGATGTACGGCGTGCGGCCGAGATCGGTCACGAGCATGAAACCCGCGTCGAAATCGTGGGCCAGCACGTCCGGCACGTGGTCGCCGGCCGCGGCGAGCAGCTGCGCGACCTGGACGAACTCGCGGCACTTCTCGGGCGGCGGCGCGTCGACGGCGATCAGCGTGCCGCCGGCGCTCGTGGCCGACGCAATCCGGAAATAGCGGCGGAAACTGGCGTCCGACGATGCGGGTGCGAGGGTCGACAGGTCGAGCGCGTAGCGCTCGGCGAGCGGGTGCAGCCACGCGGTGAGCGCTTCGAGGCGGGCGTCGGGCTGGGATGCGGCGGATGGGGGCGTCATGAAACTCGGAGGAGGGGGGAACGTCTTGCCATATAATACCCCACGACTTTTTTGACGCACCCCGCGTCAGCTTTCCGCCGTGCAGGCCCGCCGCCTGTCGCGCCGCCACCCGATCGCCTCCCCGGTTTGCGCTCAGCCGCAGTCGCGGTGCGACGGCGCGGCCCGCCGTGCGCGAATGTGCCGCGACGGCGCGGCTGACAAGGGGCGATTCGCCAAACGATAGATGCCGCCCAAACCGCTATTCCCGAATGTTTTCCCCGGTGACGGGGTGCCGCGCAAACGGCGGCTCGCGCTCGCGCTCCTGGCCGTGCCCGGCCTCGTGCCGGCCGTGTCGTACGCGCAGCTGTCGGGCGCGGCCGCGCAGCCGCAGCCGCTCGACTCGCCGTGGGATCTGCGTCTCGCGCCCCAGCTCGAGGATCGTCCGCTGAAGGAGGGCGCGAAGCCGGCCGCCTTCGTGATCGCCGACCACACGAGCGGCACCGCCGAGCAGGATCTCGCCGCGAAGGGTTCGGCCGAGCTGCGGCGCGGCGACGCCGTCGTGAAGGCCGACGCGATCCACTACGATCAGGATACCGACATGGCCGATGCGTACGGCCAGGTCAGGGTGATCAATTCCGGCACGTCGTTCGCGGGCCCCGAGGCGCACCTGAAGATCGAGGCGAACCAGGGCTTCATGACGGCGCCGAAGTATCACTTCAACGTGACGGGCGGCTCGGGCAGCGCGGAGCGTGTCGACATGGTCGACAACGAGCGCTCGGTGTTCGTCAACGGTACCTATACCGCGTGCCAGTGCTCGACGAACCCCGCGTGGTACATCAAGGGCAGCCGCTTCGACTTCGATACGGGCGCCGACGAAGGCACCGCGCGCAACGGCGTGCTGTTCTTCCAGGGCGTGCCGATCTTCGCGAGCCCGTGGATGACGTTCCCGCTGTCGGGCGAGCGGCGCAGCGGCCTGCTGCCGCCGACGTTCTCGGTGAACTCGAGCAACGGCTTCGAGCTGACGCTGCCGTACTACTTCAACATCGCGCCGAACCGCGACCTGACGCTCACGCCGCGCATCATCTCGCGGCGCGGCGTGATGACCGAGGCGACGTTCCGCTACCTGTCGCCGTCGTATTCGGGCACGTTCACGGCCAATTACCTGCCGGATGACCGGCTCGAGCACCGCAACCGCTACGCGATCTACTGGCAGCACCAGCAGAACTTCGGCGGCGGTTTCGGCGGCTACGTCTACTACAACAAGGTCTCGGACAATCTGTATCCCGAGCAACTGGGTTCGTCGAACCAGTTCATCAACGGGACGCAGACGCTGTACCAGCAGGAAGCAGGCCTCACGTACAACAACGGCCCGTGGTCGGTGCTCGCGCGCTACCAGCACTGGCAGACGCTGCCGCCGTCGATCGCGCCGTACAGCCGCGAGCCGCAGTTGAACGTGAAGTACACGAAGTACAACGTCGGCGGCTTCGACTTCGGCGCGGAAGCCGACTATTCGCGGTTCCGCATCACGACGGCCGACGCGACCGAAGGCGACCGGATCGTCTTCAACCCGTACATCGCGTACGGCGTGTACGGCCCCGGCTACTTCGTCGTGCCGAAGGTCCAGTACCACTTCGCGTCGTACGATCTGAACTACCTGTCGTCGAAAACGCCGAACAGCCCGAAGCGCTTCACCGAGTCGATCCCGACCGTGAGCTTCGATTCGGGCCTGATCTTCGACCGCTCGGTGCGCCTGTTCGGCCAGGATTTCATCCAGACCCTCGAGCCGCGCCTGTACTACGTGTACACGCCGTATCGCGACCAGTCGAACGCGCCGCTGTTCGACACCGCGGAATCGGACTTCGGCCTCGCGGAGATCTACCAGCCGAACACGTTCGTCGGCAACGACCGGATCGCCGATGCGAACCGCATCACGGCCGGCCTGACCTCGCGCTTCATCGATCCGCGCACCGGCGACGAGCGTGCGCGTTTCGTGATCGCGCAGCAGTACTACTTCGCCGATCAGCGCGTCACGCTGAATGCCGGGCAGAGTGCGGTGCTGGCGCGCCACTCGGACCTGATCGTCGGGGCCGCGCTGAAGCTTGGCTCGGGCTTCATGTCCGAGACGGCGTTCCAGTACAACCAGAACAACAACCAGCTCGTGAAGTCGAGCGTCGGTTTCGGCTACAGCCCGGGCGAGCGCCGCGTGATCAACGTCGGCTACCGCTATACGCGTGCGAACACCACGCTCGACAACCAGCCGATCAACCAGTTCCTGGTGTCCGCGCAATGGCCGCTCACGCGCCGCCTGTATGCGATCGGCCGCTTCAACTACGATCTCGCCGGCGATCGCGTGGTCGACGGTCTGGTCGGCTTACAATACGACGCGGATTGCTGGGCGCTCGGGGTCGGGGTGCAGCGGGCGGCGAACGGCATCAATTCGTCCGGACAGCAGAATTCGTCGACGCGCTTCATGATGCAGCTCACGCTCAAGGGCCTGTCGACCGTCGACAACGGCCTCGTGTCCGCGTTCCGCGCCGGGGTGCCGGGCTACACGCCGCTGCCGCCGCCGCCGCCGCCGATGTCCCGCTTCAGCAACTACGAGTAACGCCGGCTTGTCTGCACCGGTCAGCACGATTTCAATGGAGTTCCAGTGGCAATGAAGAAAACCCTTCGTTTCGCGGCAGTCGTGTCCAGCCTCGCTGCGGCGGCCGCGCTGCTCGCCTCTGCGCCGGCCGCGGCGCAGGCGCTCGGTTCGCAAGGTGCGCAGCTCGCCGACGAAGTCGTCGCGGTCGTCAACAACGACGTGATCACCGGCCGCGAACTCGACCAGCGTGCCGGCCTGATCGCGCGCCGGCTGCAGCAGCAGAACGCCCCCGTGCCGCCGACCGACCAGTTGCGCGCGCAGGTGCTGAACCAGATGGTGCTCGAGCGTATCCAGGTGCAGAAGGCCAAGGACGACGGGATCCGCATCGACGACGCGACGGTACAGTCCACGCTGCAGCGCCTAGCGCAGGCGAACGGCATGACGCTCGACCAGTACCGCGCGCGTCTCGAGGCGCAAGGCGTGCCCTGGAGCATCTTCACGAGCGATGCGCGCACCGAACTGATGCTGTCGAAGCTGCGCGAGCGCGAGGTCGACGGCAAGATCACCGTGTCGGACGCCGAGGTCGCGAACTACATCGCGAGCCAGCGCGGGCCGAACGCGTCGCAGCAGCAGGACCTGCGCTTCCAGCACATCTTCATCAAGGCACCGACCAACGCGCCGCAGGCCGACATCGAAGCCGCGCAGAAGAAGGCTGACGCGTTGCTGCAGCAGGCGAAGTCGGGTGCCGATTTCGAGAAGCTCGCGAAGAACAATTCGGAAGCGAACGACGCGAAGAAGGGCGGTGACCTCGGCTTCAAGTCGCCGAGCGCGCTGCCGGCCGACGTCGTCGACGCCGCATCGAAGCTGCGCCCGGGCCAGGTCAACCCGACGCTGATCCGCGTGCCGGACGGCTTCGAGATCGTGCGTCTCGTCGATCGTCGCCAGAGCCAGGGCGCGTCGGCCGCGGCACCGAAGATCGTCCAGACGCACGTGCGCCACATCCTGTTGCGCGTGGGCGAAGGCAAGTCCGAAGGCCAGGCGCGCCAGCAACTGGCCGACATCCGCAACCAGGTCGAGGCCGGCGGCGATTTCGCGAAGTTCGCGCGCACGTATTCGCAGGACGGTTCGGCGTCGCAGGGCGGCGATCTCGGCTGGATCAGCCCGGGCGAGACCGTGCCGGAATTCGAGCGCGCGATGAACAACCTGCAGGACGGCCAGATCAGCCAGCCGATCCGTACCGAGTACGGCTATCACCTGATCCAGGTGCTGGGCCGCCGCGAAGCGGAAGGTTCGGTGCAGCAGCAGATGGATATCGCGCGTCAGGCGATCGGCCAGCGCAAGGCCGAGCAGGCGTATGCCGACTGGCTGCGCGAGCTGCGCGATTCGTCGTACGTGCAGTACAAGATCGGCGGCGTCGGCCCGGCGAACTGAGCGAGCTTCCGATGACCACGCCCGCGCTGCAGATCGCGATCACGACCGGCGAACCCGCGGGGGTCGGCCCGGAACTGACCGTGCAGGCGCTGCGTGATGCCGCGCAGCGCTGGCCCGACGCGCATTTCACCGTGCTCGGCGATGCGGCGCTGCTCGACGCGCGTGCGGCGGCCGTCGGCGCCGACCGGGCCACGCTGGCCGGCAGCGGGCCGGTGTCGGTCGCGCATCACGCGCTCGCCGTGCCCGCGCAGGCGGGCAGGCTGGACGCGGCGAACGGCCCTTACGTGCTCGGGCTGCTCGACGCGGCAATCGACGGCGCGCTGGCGGGCCGGTACGACGCGATCGTCACCGCGCCGTTGCAGAAGAGCACGATCAACGATGCGGGCGTGCCGTTCACCGGCCATACCGAATACCTGGCGGAGCGCACGCATACGCCGCGTGTCGTGATGATGCTGGCCGGTACCGGCCACCGGCCGCTGCGCGTGGCGCTCGCGACCACGCACCTGCCGCTGAAGGACGTGTCGGCCGCACTGACGGTCGACGGGCTCGTCGAGACGCTCGCGATCATCGATCGCGACCTGCGGCGCGACTTCGGTCTCGCCGCGCCGCGCATTCTCGTGACGGGCCTGAACCCGCACGCGGGCGAGAACGGTTATCTCGGCCGCGAGGAGATCGACGTGATCTCGCCGGCACTGGCCCGCGCGAACGCGCAGGGCATCGACGCGCGCGGCCCGTATCCGGCCGACACGCTGTTCCAGCCGCGTCACCTCGCCGATGCCGATTGCGTGCTCGCGATGTTCCATGACCAGGGCCTGCCCGTGCTGAAGTACGCGACGTTCGGCGAGGGCATCAACGTGACGCTCGGGCTGCCGATCATCCGTACGTCGGTCGATCACGGCACGGCACTCGATCTGGCCGGCACGGGCCGCGCGGATCCGGGCAGCATGATCGCCGCGCTCGACACCGCCGTCACGATGGCGCGCCATCGCCGCACCGCCTGACGCGGCCCGGCTTTACCTCATTCGTCGTATTTTTCGTTTTACTCAGTCGATGTCGAACAGCAGACAGCACCAAGGCCATTTCGCGCGCAAGCGCTTCGGGCAGAACTTCCTCGTCGATCACGGCGTGATCGACTCGATCGTCGCGACGATCGGCCCCGCGCGCGGCCAGCGCATGGTCGAGATCGGCCCCGGGCTCGGCGCGCTGACCGAGCCGCTGATCGCGCGCCTCGCGACGCCCGAGTCGCCGCTGCATGCGGTCGAGCTCGACCGCGACCTGATCGGGCGCCTGCAGCAGCGCTTCGGCGCGCTGCTCGAACTGCACGCGGGCGACGCGCTCGCGTTCGACTTCCGCTCGCTCGCGGCACCCGGCGACAAGCCGTCGTTGCGGATCGTCGGCAACCTGCCGTACAACATTTCCAGCCCGCTGCTGTTTCACCTGATGACGTTCGCCGACGCGGTCATCGACCAGCACTTCATGCTGCAGAACGAAGTCGTCGAACGGATGGTCGCGGAGCCGGGCACGAAGGCGTTTTCGCGTCTGTCGGTGATGCTGCAGTACCGCTACGTGATGGAAAAGATGCTCGACGTGCCGCCGGAATCGTTCCAGCCGCCGCCGAAGGTCGATTCGGCGATCGTCCGGATGATTCCGTACGAGCCGCACGAACTGCCGGATGTCGATCCCGGGCTGCTCGGCGAAATCGTCACCGCGGCGTTCTCGCAGCGCCGCAAGATGCTGCGCAATACGCTCGCCGACTATCGCGAGACGATCGATTTCGATGCGCTCGGCTTCGATCTCGCGCGCCGTGCGGAGGATGTGAGCGTGGCCGAGTACGTCGGCGTGGCGCAGGCGCTGGCGAAGGTGCGCAAGGCCGCGGAGTAACGGCAGCGCGTGCGTCATGCGCGCGTCGCGCGCCGGCTCGAGGTTCACGAGGCTGCCCTGGCGGGCAGCCTTTTTCATTTTCCCCGCGGCGTTTTCGTCGATGCCGGGCCGCGACCGGGCGGCCACCGGGTGTCGTTACGCGCGCCGGCGCGGCGGCGCGTTGACGAGCGCGATGCCCGTCAGCACGAGTGCGGCCGCCGACATGAAGCGCCAGCCGACCGATTCGCCGAGCAGCAGCACGCCGAACGCGACGCCGAACAGCGGCGACAGGAACGTGAACACGGACAGTCGTGATGCGCTGTAGCGCGTCAGCAGCCAGAACCACGACAGGTAGCTGACGAACGCGACGATCACCGACTGGTACGCGAGGCTCGCGACCGCGACCGGCGTGACGTGCGCGAACGACACCTGGCCGGACAGTGCGGCCAGCGCGACCAGCACGACTGCCGATACCGCGAGCTGGTAGAACAGCGTCTTGCTCGCGCTCGCCCGTGCGAGCGCCGTCGAGCGCACGACGACGGTCGTCGCGGCCCACATCGCGCCGCCGAGGATCCCGAGCGCGTCGCCGGCGAGCCCGGCCAGCACGGATGCGCCGGGCGCGCGCGGCTTCAGGAAGCCGTCCGCGAACGCGAGCGCGATGCCGGCGAATGCCAGGCCGACGCCGGCCCACTGCGTGCGCTGCAGCCGTTCGCCGGGTGCGAACAGGTGCAGGCCCAGCGCGGTGAAGCACGGCGCCGTGTACAGGAAGATCGCCATGTGCGATGCGCTCGTCAGCGTCAGCCCGAAAAACACGCAGATGAATTCGCCGGCGAACAGCGCACCGGCCGCGAGGCCCGCGCCGAACGTGCCGTCCGCCTGAAACAGCGGCGTACCGTGCGAGCGGGCCCAGCCCCACAGCAGCGCCGCCGCGATCACCGAGCGCAGCCCGGCCTGGAGCATCGGCGCGATCGCGGCGTTCGTGCTCTTGATCGCGACCTGCTGGAAGCCCCAGATCGCGCACAGCAGCAGCATCAGGCCGACGGCGCGCATGTCGAGCGCGCGGCGCACGGGGGCAGCGAGTGCACTCATCGGCGAACCTCGCCGGTTCGGTACGGCGGCTGCGAGATCGGGAGGGTGGCGCATCCGGCGCGCTCGAATCGGCGGTGTCGCACGGCAGTGTGGCGGTAGGGGGGGAGTGAGTGGTCGCGTTCGGGCGGTGGGTCGCATGCCCGCTTTTGGTGCGAGGTGGAAGGATGTTACCCGATCCGCTCGGTAGCCGGCGAGCAGGGTCGTGCTGTTTTCCGCCGTTGCGCTTGCGCCGGCAGGCGTTACCCGCCGGGCGTCCCCGGCCAGGCGCCCCCAGCTGGGCGCCCCCGGCGAAGTTCACCCGACTCTGGTAGAGTTCCCGGTTCTGGAAAGTCCCCACAGGAGTACAACCCATGCGATTGCTGCATACGATGCTGCGAGTCGGCGATCTCGACCGCTCGATCAAGTTCTACACCGAATTGCTCGGCATGAAGGTGCTGCGCCGCGACGACTATCCGGAAGGCAAGTTCACGCTCGCATTCGTCGGCTACGGCGATGAAAGCAACAACACGGTGATCGAACTGACCCATAACTGGGATACCCCGTCCTACGACCTCGGCACGGGTTTCGGCCATCTGGCGCTGGAAGTCGACGACGCGTACGCGGCCTGCGACAGGATCAAGGCGCAAGGCGGCAAGGTCACGCGCGAAGCGGGCCCGATGAAGCACGGCACGACCGTGATCGCGTTCGTCGAGGATCCGGACGGCTACAAGATCGAGTTCATTCAGAAAAAGGCGCACTGAGCGCCGGATGAACCGGGCCGTGGCGTGCGATGTGCGCGGCGGCGAAAAAGGGCGATGCGGAGTGACCCGCATCGCCCTTTTTCGTTGACGGCGAAGCCGTGCGCGTCAAAGCGACGGCAGCAGCTCGGGCGGGTGATGCTTGAGCGTGTGGCGCGCTTCGCGGAACTCGGGGAAGATCGACTCGACGGTCTGCCAGAAGGCCGGGCTGTGGTTCATTTCGCGCAGGTGCGACAACTCGTGCGCGACGACGTAGTCGATGATCGACATCGGGAAATGGATCAGCCGCCAGTTCAGGCGGATCTTGCCGTCGCTCGAGCAACTGCCCCAGCGCGTCGCGGCCGACGACAGCGCATACATCGAATACGTGACGCCGAGCTTCTCCGCGTACACCGCGAGGCGTTCACCGAAGATTCGCCGGGCTTCGCCCTGCAGCCAGCCCTGCACGCGATCCTTGATCTGCTGCATGTCGGCCTGCACGGGCAGCGGCAGCGAGAGCCGTAACGCATCGGCGTCGAATGCGACGGCGCCCGCGCCGAGCGCGATCGTCACCGTCTTGCCGAGATAGGGCAGCTGCGCGCCGTCGCGCCAGTCGATCTGCGGCAGCGCGCGCTGCTCGGTGCGCGTCTTCCACTCGGCGAGCTTCGCGAAGATCCAGCGTTGTTTCTCGGCGATCGCGGCTTCGATGTCGGCGAGCGTGACCCAGCGCGGCGCGGTGATCGACAGCCCGCTGCCGTCGATCGTGAAGCCGATCGTCCGGCGCGCCGAGCGCTTCAGGCGGTATTCGAGCACGCGGCTGTCGAGTGCGAACGTCCGCACGCGCGAGCGGTCGGGCGCGGGGCCCGGATCGA
>NZ_LDVA01000121.1:0-27647 GCF_050768715.1 Burkholderia sp. ZZQ-2
CCCCTGCGCGCGCCGCCACGCTCAGGCCGCCCGCGTTTCGAGCACTTCCACCGCCGGCAGCTTCTTCCCCTCGAGGAACTCGAGGAAGGCGCCGCCGCCCGTCGAGATGTAGCTGACCTGGTCGTGGATGCCGTACTTCGCGATGGCCGCGAGCGTGTCGCCGCCGCCCGCGATCGAGAACGCGGACGATTTGGCGATCGCTTCCGCGAGCGTCTTGGTGCCGTTGCCGAACTGGTCGAACTCGAACACGCCGACCGGGCCGTTCCACACGATCGTGCCGGCCTTCTCGAGCTGGCTCGCGAGCGCCTTGGCCGTATCGGGGCCGATGTCGAGGATCATGTCGTCCGCTTCGATGTCGGCGACCTGCTTCACCGTGGCCACGGCCGTCGGCGAGAATTCCTTGGCCGTCACGACGTCGGTCGGGATCGGCACCGACGCGCCGCGCTCGCGCGCTTCGTCGATGATCGCCTTCGCCTCGGCGACGAGGTCGGCTTCCGCGAGCGACTTGCCGATCGACAGGCCGGCCGCGAGCATGAACGTGTTCGCGATGCCGCCGCCGACGATCAGCTGGTCGACCTTGCCGGCCAGCGACTTCAGGATGGTGAGCTTGGTCGACACCTTCGAGCCGGCGACGATCGCCACCAGCGGGCGGGCCGGGTTGCCGAGCGCCTTGCCGAGCGCGTCGAGTTCGGCCGCCAGCAGCGGGCCCGCGCACGCGACCGGCGCGTACTTCGCGATCCCGTGGGTGGTCGCTTCCGCGCGGTGCGCAGTGCCGAACGCGTCGTTCACGTACACGTCGCAGAGCTTCGCCATCTTCTGCGCGAGCTCGTCCGAATTCTTCTTCTCGCCCTTGTTCACGCGGCAGTTCTCGAGCAGCACGACCTGCCCCGGCGCGACGTTCACGCCGTTCTCGACCCAGTTCGAGACGAGCGGCACGTCACGGCCGAGCAGCTCGGCGAGGCGCTTCGCGACCGGCGCGAGCGAATCTTCCGGCTTGAATTCGCCTTCGGTCGGGCGGCCCAGGTGCGACGTGACCATCACGGCCGCGCCGGCGTCGAGCGCGGCCTGGATGGCCGGCACGGACGCGCGCACGCGCGTGTCCTCGGTGATGTTGCCCTGGTCGTCCTGCGGGACGTTCAGGTCGGCGCGGATGAATACCCGCTTGCCGGCGAGCTGGCCGGCGGCGATCAGGTCGGTAAGACGCTTGACTTGGCTCATGTTGAACAGATTGAAGTAGTGGATGGGGAAAGGGGGTTCACGCTGGACGTGCGCGGGCTGCCGCGAAAGGGCGCCGGATGCGGCCGTGGCTGGCGGTTCGCATGACGCGCACGGGTAAAAAATCTCGAACGGGCATTCTAGCCGATCCACCTGGCAGACTGACCCGTGCGGCGGCGAATTCCGCCTATTTGGGATCGCGCGCGGGAACGGACACATTGCCGCACCGCAGCAATGCACCTGCGCGAGCGGCCGGTGCCCGGCGGGCCTGAACGGCGGCTCATCAGAAGATCAGGCGCAGCGCGGTGAACACGAGCATCCCGACGACGATCGTGCCGAGCATGCTGCGGCGCCACAAAAACCAGCCGAGGCCGGCGAGCGACGCATAAAACGGATGGTTGGACAGCGCGAACGACAGCCCGGCCGGCGTTTCGAGCACGTCGGGCAGCACGACGGCGACGAGCGCGGCGGCCGGCGCGTAGCGTAGCGCCCGCTGCGCGCGTTCGGGCAGCACGGTGCGCTCGCCGCCGATCAGGAACAGCGCACGCGTGACCGCCGTGACGATCGTCATCCCGATGATGACGATCCAGATCTCCGTCGCGCTCATTCGATCTCCTTCTCGTGCACGGTTTCGGTGCGGATGCGCCGCCAGTCGGCCCGTTCGACGAAGAAGTCGGCCGTGCAGCCGGCCGCGAGCGCGGCGAGCACCGCGAGCGGCAGCGCGAGCCGGTACGGCAGGTCGAACGCGACCAGCGACACGATGCCCGCGACCGCGACGGCCGCGAGCGTCGAGCGGTTCGCGACCGCCGACACCATGATCGGGATCAGCGCGAGCGTGCCGGCCAGCTCCAGCCCCCAGCTCGCGGGGAAGAAGCTCGCGAGCAGGATGCCGGCGAGCGACGACACCTGCCACGACAGCCAGCTCGCGAGCGCCATCCCCCAGAAATACGCTTCCTTGCCGGGCACGCGACCGTAGGCGAAGCCCTGTTTCTGGAACAGCAGGTAGATCACGTCGCCGTTGAAATAGCCGATCGCCAGGCGCCGCCACAGCGGCAGGTAGGAGAAATGGGGCGCAAGCCCGGCGCTGAAGATCACGAAGCGCGTGTTGACCATCGCGGCCGTGAGCAGGATGGTCCAGATCGGCAGCTTCGCCGCGAGGAGCGGCAGCACCGCGAGCTGCGACGAGCCCGCGTAGACCAGCAGCGACATCGCGCTCGCCTGCGCGAGCGTCATGACCGACTTGCTCATCGCGATGCCGGTGACGAGGCCCCACGAGAGAATCGCCATCAGCGTCGGGGAATAGTCGCGCGCGCCCTGGATCAGCGCGAAGCGGTCGGTGGCGGACAATCGAGCGAGCATGGGAAGCGGGCCGCGGCGGGCGGTTCGTCGGGCCGCCGGCGCCTCCTGCCGGTACGACCCGTCGTTATTGGAATCGGTACCGGGCGATTATAGCGCCGGCCCCGAGCCGACCGACCGGATCGCCGGCAAATGACGCTAAAATAAGCGTCTTTCCGGCTCAACGCTGCATACAACCCGCTGTACAACTGCTTCCCAGGAGAATCCTATGTCAATGGCCGACCGCGACGGCAAGATCTGGATGGACGGCAAGCTGATCGACTGGCGCGACGCCAAGATCCACGTCCTGACCCATACGCTGCACTACGGCATGGGTGTCTTCGAGGGCGTGCGCGCGTACAAGTCGGCTGACGGCAGCACCGCGATCTTCCGTCTGTACGAGCACACGAAACGTCTGCTGAATTCGGCGAAGATCTTCCAGATGGACGTGCCGTTCGACCGGGAAACGCTCGAAGCCGCGCAGCTGGAAGTCGTGCGCGAGAACAAGCTCGAGTCGTGCTACCTGCGCCCGATCATCTGGGTCGGCTCGGAAAAGCTCGGCGTGGCCGCGAAGGGCAACACGATCCACGTCGCGATCGCCGCATGGCCGTGGGGCGCGTACCTCGGCGAGGAAGGCCTCGCGAAGGGCATCCGCGTGAAGACGTCGTCGTTCACGCGCCACCACGTGAACGTGTCGATGGTCCGCGCGAAGGCGTCGGGCTGGTACGTGAACTCGATCCTGGCGAACCAGGAAGCAACGGCCGACGGCTACGACGAGGCGCTGCTGCTCGACGTCGACGGCTACGTGTCGGAAGGCTCCGGCGAAAACTTCTTCCTGGTGAACAACGGCAAGCTGTACACGCCCGACCTGTCGTCGTGCCTCGACGGCATCACGCGCGACACGGTCATCACGCTCGCGAAGGACGCCGGCATCGAGGTGATCGAGAAGCGCATCACGCGCGACGAGGTCTACACGGCCGACGAGGCGTTCTTCACCGGCACGGCCGCCGAAGTCACGCCGATCCGCGAGCTCGACAACCGCACGATCGGCAGCGGCGCGCGTGGCCCGGTCACGGAAAAGCTCCAGTCGGCGTTTTTCGATATCGTGTCGGGCAAGAACGCGAAGTACGCGCACTGGCTGACGAAGGTCTGAGCGCGCCGCGCCACCGACCGCCCCACAAAAGAGTGATAAGAGAAAGTCTCATGAGTGAAATCAAGGAAATGCCGCTGGTCGAGCTGACGGCCAAGGATCTTCCCGCGTACTGCCCGAACCCGGCCATGGCGCGCTGGAGCGCGCACCCGCGCGTCTTCATCGACGTCTCGCACGGCGAAGCACGCTGCCCGTACTGCGGCACGCGCTACAAGCTGCGCGACGGCGAGGTCGTCAAGGGCCACTGAGCCCCGGCGGCCGGGCCTGCAGGCTTGCAGGCCCGCCGACCCAAGGCGGCGCAGCCGGGCTTCCGGCGCGCCGCCGTTCTCCATTCTGGCAACCCGAACGCGGCGCCTGGGCGCCGCGCTTCATCAAGACATCGGAAGTCGACCTGATGCGTCGAGCGCTGGTTATCGCACCGAACTGGATCGGTGACGCATTGATGGCGCAGCCGCTTTTTGCGCTGCTGAAAAAGCTCCATCCCCGCATCGCGATCGATGCCGTCGCACCCTCGTGGGTCGCGCCCGTGCTCGAGCGGATGCCCGAGATCCACGATGTCTACGCGACCGATCTCGCGCACGGCAAGCTGCAGCTGCTGCGCCGCTGGCAGCTCGCGAGCGACCTGCGCGACGTCGGCTACGACGCGGCGTACGTGCTGCCGAATTCGCTGAAGTCCGCGGTGATCCCGTGGCTCGCGAACATCCCGCTGCGGATCGGCTACACGGGCGAGCACCGCTACGGGCTGCTGAACGTGCGGCACGCGAACCCGACCAAGTCGGGCGAGCGGCCGCCGATGACGACCCACTACGCGGCGCTCGCGTACGCGCCGGGCGCGAAGCTGCCCGAGTCGATGAAGACGCTGCCCGCGCCGCGCCTCGACGCGGACCTGAACGAGACGGCGCGCGTGTCCGCGCGCTTCAACCTCGACACCCGCAAGCCGCTCGTCGTGTTCTGCCCCGGCGCGGAATACGGCCCGGCCAAGCGCTGGCCGCCCGAGCACTTCGCGTCGCTCGCCACCATCGTCCACCAGTCGTTCCCGTACACGCAGATCGTCGCGCTCGGCTCGCAGAAGGACGCCGCGGCCGCGCAGGCGATCGCCGACCACGCGCCGAACGTGCGCAACCTGTGCGGGCAGACGTCGCTGTCGGAGGCATGCGCGCTGATCGCGCGCGCGAACGCGGTGGTCACCAACGATTCGGGGCTGATGCACGTCGCCGCCGCGCTGCGCCGGCCGCTCGTCGCGCTGTACGGCTCGACGGATCCGCGCCACACCCCTCCGCTGTCGGACCTGGCGAAGGTACAATGGCTCCATCTCGAATGCAGTCCCTGCTTCGAACGCGAGTGCCCGCTCGGCCACCTGAAGTGCCTGCGCGAACTCGGTCCCGAGCAGGTATTCGGCGATTTGCGCGGCATGCTCGTCGGGCAACGCTGACCCTGGCCGGCAGCGTCGCACGACGCGCCGGGCAATCCGATTCACCGGTGTACGGCGGCTCCATCCGGGCCGCCGTGCTGAATACGGCGCGCGACGCGCGCGAGAGATAACCCCGATGCCACGTTTTGCCCGCCTCTTCGAAGCCGCCGCCGATACGCTGAACGCTTACTACCAGGCCGTCGCCGATGCCAATCTCGACGCGCTGCTGGGTTTGTGGATCGACGAGGATTTCGCCAGCTGCGTATGGGCGGACGGCGAGCATCTGCATGGCCTCGACCAGATCCGCAGCGGGCTCGCCAACCGGCTCGCCACGCGCCCCGTGACGATCGAGCCGCTCGACATCCGTGTGTACGACAGCCTCGGCACGGTCGTCTATACGATCGCCGAAGCGCATCAGCAGGCCGACCTGACGGCCGAACCCGACATGGTTTTCGCCACGTACGTGATGATTCACGAGCGCGGCGAGTGGCGCATCGCGCATATTCACGCGAGCCCGATTCCCGAACAGGCGGCCGGACAATTCGCCGCGAAGATCCGTCACGGGCAGGGTCCGCTGCACTGACGAAGAACGAAGCAACGCATTAGCGGGGCGATCATGAGTACGGCTTCTCCGCCCACCTCGCCGCTGACCGGGGCCCCGGCCCCCAACGACGATTCATTGCGCTATCGCGCACCGCGCTGGCTGCCGAACAGCCATGCCCAGACCATCGTGCCCGCGCTGTTCGCACGACGCCCGGCCGTCGCTTACCGACGAGAGCGATGGGAAACCCCCGACCACGATTTCATCGATCTCGACTGGGTCGCGCATCTCGACAGCGCGGCGCCGCCGCCCGATGCGCCGCTGTTCGTGCTGTTCCACGGCCTCGAAGGCAGCTCGGGCTCGCACTACGCGCTCGCGATGATGGCCGCCGCGCGCGCAAAGGGCTGGCACGCGGTCGTCCCGCACTTTCGCAGTTGCAGCGGCGAGATCAACCGCCAGCCGCGCTTCTACCATCTCGCCGACAGCGCCGAAGTCGACTGGATCCTGCGCCGGCTCGCCACGCAGCATCGCGGGCCGCTGGTTGCGGCCGGCGTGTCGCTCGGCGGCAACGTGCTGCTGCGCTGGCTCGGCGAGCATCGCAGCGACACGTCGATCCTGCGGGCGGCCGCCGCGATCTCGACGCCGATCGACGTGCACGCGGGCGGGCGCGCGCTGTCGCAAGGCTTCGCGATGGTCTACACGCGCAGCTTCCTGAAGACGCTCAAGCGCAAGGCGCTCGCGAAGCTCGACCAGTATCCGGGGTTGTTCGACCGTGAAGCGATGCTGCAGGCCGTGACGATGCGCGACTTCGACGAGGTCGTGACCGCCCCGCTGCACGGTTTCGCGGACGCGGACGACTACTGGACGAAGGCGACGACCCGGCCGCTGCTGCCGGCGATCGACGTGCCGACGCTGATCCTCAACGCCCGCAACGACCCGTTCCTGCCCGAGTCCGCGCTGCCGGGCCCGGCCGACGTATCGCCGGCCGTCGAGCTCGACCAGCCCGCGGACGGCGGACACGCGGGGTTCATGACCGGGCCGTTCCCCGGCCGTCTCGACTGGCTGTCGGCGCGGGTGTTCGGCTATTGCTCCAAATTCGTCGACCATGGATGACATCGTCAGGCAGGCCCTCGCCAAATGGCCGAACGTGCCGCACTGCACCGGCTGGCTGCTGCTCGACCGGCGCGGCGAATGGCGGCTGCGCGACGACGCGGCCCAGGCGGCCGGCGAGCTCGGCTCGCCGATCCGGCATGCGGCGCTGAACGCGTTCATCGGCCGCAACTACGAATGCGACGCGCAGGGCCAGTGGTTCTTCCAGAACGGACCGCAGCGCGTGTACGTCGAGCTTGCCTATACGCCGTGGGTCGTCCGCCTGGCCGAGCGCGACGGGCAACTCGCGCTCACCGACCAGACCGGTACGCCGTTCGAACCGGACGAAGCATGGCTCGACGACGCGGGCGGCGTGCTGTTTCGCTCGGCCGGCACGGCGCCGCGCATCGCGGCGCTGCACGATCACGATCTCGGGCTGTTCGCCGATCACGCGGATTTCGATGCCGCACCGCCGGTACTGCGCTGGCGCGACGGCCGCACGCTGCCGCTCGGCAGCATCGTCTGCGCGGACGTGCCTGCACGGTTCGGCTACGTCGTCAGCCCGGCACGACAGGCCCGCGACGCGGCCGGCGGCGACGCCTGACCCGCAGCGGCTTCGCGCGCACGGCGCGCGCCGGACGCTACCCGCGGCCGTTCTTCTCGTCGTCGCGCTCTTCCTTGTAGCGCGCCTCGAATTCCAGCAGCCGTGCACCGATCATCGACTGCTCGTAGAACGAGACGTCCTTCGCGTCGCGCGCTTCCTTCAACTGACGAATCGCCGACGGCCACGCGCCGTCGAGCGCAAGCTTCTCCGCGAGCGCGCGGCGCCGCGCCAGCACGTCGCCCTTGCCGTCGCTCGCCTTCGCGAGATAGTCCCACCAGTCCGGCTGCTCGGGGTCGGCCTTCGCCTGCGCGCGCGCCTGCGCCTGCGCGTCGGCGAAACGGCGCGCCGCGATCAGTGCCTGAAGATGCTCGACGATCGCCGCGTGCGACGCCGGCCAGCGCCGCTGCGCGAGCGCCGCGAGCCGCACCGCTTCGTCGGCGCGCCCCGCACGGCGCGCGATGTCGGCGGCCAGCACGTCGAGGCTCGGCGAACTCGTCGCCGGATCGTCCTCGCGCCGCTCGCGCGCGTCGAACGCCGTGCGTGCCGACGCGAGCGCCTTGCCGGCCACGTCGTACTCGCCGAGCTGCGCGTTCGCGAGCGCGATGCCGTACCAGTTCGCCGCGACGTTCGGCGCCGTGCGATCGTCGATCTCGGACTGCATCCGGCGCGCTTCGGCCGCGATGTCGGTCGGCGCGCGGTTCTGCAGGACCCGCAGCCGCGCGCGCACGAACCCGTATTCGGGCGACTGGCGCGGCTGCCGGTAAGGGGCGCGGCGCGCGCGATCCTCCATGTCGGCGATCCGCTCGCCGGTCAGCGGGTGCGTGCGCGCATACGCGGGCACGCCCGCATCGCCCATCGACGCGCGATCGAGCCGCTCGAAGAAGCCCGGCATCCCGTACGGGTCGTAGCCCGCGCCCGCGAGCAACTGGAAGCCGACGCGATCGGCCTCCCGCTCGGCCGAACGCGAGAAGCGCAGCTGGTTGTCCACCGCGTATGCCTGCCCGCCCATCGCGATCGCGCTGCCGAGGTCGCCGCTTCTCGCGAGCACGCCCGCCAGCACGCCGAGCAGCATCGTCGCGAGCGTCGTATAGCCGGTCTTCTCGTTCGCACCGATCATCCGCGCGATGTGCCGCTGCAGCACGTGCCCCATCTCGTGGCCGACCACCGACGCGAGTTCCGACTCCGTCTGCGTCGTGACGACGAGCCCGCTGTTGATCCCGATGAAGCCGCCCGGCATCGAGAACGCGTTGATCTGCGGATCGCGCACCGGGAACAGGTCGAAGTCCGGCGTGTAGCCGCCGATGAAGCGCGCGGCCGCCGCGGCCGCGAGCCGCGCCGCCATCGCATTCAGGTAGTCGCGCACGAGCCAGTCGTCGAGATAGTCGGGATCGCGCCGCACTTCGCGCATCACCCGCTCGCCGAGCCGGCGCTCGGCCTGCGGCGTCAGCGAACCGCCGGAGCCGTCGCCCAGGTCGGGCAACTCGAGCGCGCGAAGCGGCGCGCGCAGGCTCGCGGCCGGTGCCGACGCGCCGCCCGCGTCGGAGAACCGGCTCTCCGCGCCGCCGTACGTACCGAATACGCCGGCCGCGATGCCGGACGGCACGGTGGAAATCGACCGGGCGCCGTCGGCCGCCGCTTCGAGCGGCGGTGCGGACGCACGCTGCGCATGGCCGCTCGGCGGCAACGCGAGCGCCACCGACAGCGACACGGCAAGCAACTGTTTGACACGCATGGCAGGATGAAAACGACGCCGTCCCGCGCGCCGGGCGCGCATCGCGGCGTTTGGTCTGAATATTCGGGTCATTGTACCGGCGCCGCGATGACTGTCCCGTGCCGCGGCGGTGCCATCTGCGCTCCGGCGACGCGAACGCCGCTGCTATGATAAGCGCCCGTTGAAGCGTTGCATCGGGTCGCGGAGCCGGTTTCGGATGCCGCGCGCTGCCCGATCGCGAAGCAGGATCGACGGACGTGCTCGTGCGAGCACGCCGTTCCACTGGAGCACGACATGTCAGGACTCACCCATTTCGACGCCGCCGGCCATGCGCACATGGTCGACGTCGGCGGCAAGCAGGAAACCCAACGCATCGCGATCGCGCGCGGCACGATCCGGATGCTGCCGGCCACGTTCGCACTGATCCGCGACGGCAAGGCCAAGAAGGGCGACGTGCTCGGCGTCGCGCGCATCGCGGCCATCCAGGGCGCCAAGCGCACGGCCGACCTCATCCCGCTGTGCCACCCGCTCGCGCTGACGCGCGTGGCCGTCGATTTCGAGCTCGACGACGCGCTGCCGGGCGTCCACTGCGTCGCGCAGGTCGAGACGTTCGGCCGGACCGGCGTCGAGATGGAAGCGCTGACCGCCGTGCAGGTCGGGCTGCTGACCGTCTACGACATGTGCAAGGCCGTCGATCGCGGGATGGTGATCACCGACGTGAGCGTGCGCGAGAAACGCGGCGGGAAGTCGGGAGACTGGAAGGCGGAAGACGTCGCGGGTTGACCGCCAGCGGTAACAGCCGCCATTCACGGGACAGCGCCGGCCGTAGCGATGCTCCGTTCGAACGATAAAAACCAGAAGAACACCTTACTCATGAAGAATCCCACGCTGAAATGCGCCGCGCCGCTGCTGTGCGCGCTCTTCCTGCTGCCGGCCGTCGCATCGGCCGCCGGCGCCTGCCCCGCCGCCGACACCGCCGCGCGCGCGGCCATCGACGCGCAGCACCGCGTACAGCAGATCCGCAATCCGCCGAGCGACGGGCCCGGCGTCGAGATTTCGCCGCCGCTGCGCGACGCGCTGCGTGCGTACAAGCAGGCGCTCGCCGGCGCGATCGATGCGCGGCTCGCCTGCAGTGACGAACAGGTCGACCCGGCCGCGCTGAAACGCACGCTCGCAGCCGCGCTCGGCGTGCCGGCCCGGCCCGTCCAGCCGAAAGACGGCGAATCGGCGTTCGGCCGCAATCCGGACGTCGACGTCGAACGCGGCGGCACGTCCCGCCCGTTGCTCTTCGTGCGCGCCGGCTTCGACATCGCATGCGGCGACGACAACCTGCTGACCGCCTACGCATGGGAAAACGGCGGCTGGCAGCGCGTGCTGCGCTGGCAGGCCGACGACTACAAGGACATCGGCGGCGCGTACGGCGGCGGCTTCTGGTTCTCGGCGCTGCCCGGCGGGCAGGTTGCGGTCGTCCACGGGACGCCGTGGTGCGCGTCGCGCTGGAGCCGGTTCGCCGCGGACGTGGTCGCACCGGCCAACGGCCCGACCGCGCAACGCGTGCTGTTCCATACCGAGAACAGCTACGTGCTCGACGAAAACCCGATCCGGTTCAAGGTGCGCCCCGACGGCTTCGAGGTGCGCGCGACGGTCGGCTCGATGGACAGCGAAGTGTTGACGCGGCCAGGCGTATTCCGCTATCGCGTCGACGGCGGCACCGTGCAGCGCGTACAACCCGTCGCGCTCAACGGCCGCGATTTCGTCGACGAATGGCTGAATGTGAACGATGCGCAGGCGCGCGAATGGAGCGAACCCGCCGCCGCGGCTGCCGCGCTGAAGGGCCGGCAGGCGTTCGACAAGGCCCGCAAGGCGCCCGGTACCGGGTTCGAGTACGGCCCGGTGCGTGGCTGCTCGGACAGCAAGGACCGCTTTCAGGTCGAACTCGATCTGACGGGCAACACCGGGGAGACGGTTGCGCGGCACTACGCGCAGATTCGTCAGGAACGCAACGGGTTCACGCTGCTCGGGCTGAGCACGGCGGCCGAGCCGGCTTGCCGCGGCGCGAACCTGATGCCGCGGCACTGAACGTCGGGCACGCGCGGCGACTTTCGGCGGCCGTGCGCCACGAAGGGGCTGGCAGGAAACCATACCGGGCGGCAACCGGCACGCACGCCGCGCCGCCCGCGCATCACTTGCCGCGCTGCGGCTCGAACACGAACGGTTGGGTCAGCAGGAACGGATTCGCGGTCGCGCCCGTCTGTACGCAGGTTGCGTGCGTCATCGCGTCGACGGCCGCGCGATCGGCCGCCGCATTACGGCTGCTCGTCGTCACGGTGACGTTCTGCGCTTCGCCGGACGTCGTCATCAGCGCGCGCACGAGCACGGTCGCCGGGCGCGTGAGCGGCTTAGCGGTATCCGGGTAGACGGCGCGCGGAATGTGGCAGGTCAGCTTGCTTTCCTGCGACGACGACAGCATCGCGCAGCCGGAAAACAGCAGCGCGACGGCGGGCAGGATCAGGTAGGTCGAGCGAATAACCATGGTCGAATATCGTTCTTCAGCACTGTTGCGGACGAACGCGCCGCGCGCCGGGGAACATCGCCCGGCCGCATCGCATGCGTCACACCGCGCCGCGGCCATCGGACCGGCGCCCCGTTACGGCCGCACGGCCGATCGATGCGCGGCCGCGATCCTGCGTGGCGGACTTCCCGGGTGGCCCGGTGTTGCCGGTGTTCGCGTCGCCCCTGCCCCACACGGGCCGGCACGCGAGCGCTTTCGCGCATTGTGCACGCGCCGCCCGGCGAGCGGCGGCGATTTGACAATGGTTGACGCGAATCGCCGTGCCTTCAGCCGGAATCCGCGCAATCCACGAGGTAATCGATACGCGGCCGGATTCGCCCGGTTCACGCCGGGCGGTTGCGTTCGGCACGCGCCGCTGGCTCTCGCACGGCGCGGCCCCTGCCGGCATTCCCCGTTCCGGCAGGGGCCGCGCGTATCAATCCGAATCGTCGTCGTCCTCGTCGTCGGCCGCGTCGGCCGGAACTTCGCCGTATTTCGCGACGACCGCCGCCTTGAACGTCTTCAGCGCCGGCTGCTGGTCGCACAGCTTGTACAGCGCCGCCAGTTGTTGCGGCCAGTCCTTCAGCTCCTTCGCGAACACGTGCAGGCGCGCGACGGTGTCGAGCGCATCGGCTTCGCGGCCGGCCAGTGCCTGCAGCACCGCATAGCGGCGCAGCACCGTCTCGCCCGGCAGCAGCGCGATCGCGCGCTCGTGCGCGGCGAGCTTGGCCGGCAGGTCGTCCGCCGAAATCGGGAGCAGCGTGGCCGCGCCGTATTCGCCCCAGGCGCCGAACAGAAACGACGGCGCGTCGCGGTATTGCGCGGCCGGATCGCTGCCGTAATACAGCACCTCCGCGCGCTGGTAATCGCGCAGCACCGGCACCGCCGCCAGCACGCCGCCGACCGACAGCACCGCGAACAGCCCGAAGGCTGCGCGCCCCGGCAAGAAACGCAGCGGCTTCACGTCGAGCAGCCCGATCACGAACATCGCCGGCAACAGGAAGAACATGTACTGCTGCGGATACTCGACCAGCGCATGCATCAGCAGGATGCCGATCAGCGCGAAGCCGAACACGCGCATGCTCGACTGCGGCGCGCGCACCGCACGCACGAACCACGTCACGAGCGCGACGACGAGCACGCCCAGCCCGACGAGACCGGACTTCGCGAGCAGGTCGATGAAGATGTCGTGCGAGTTGTTCGCGATCTCGACGCCGCCCAGCGAGCGCACGAGCGCGAACTGGTGTGACGGGAACTCGCCCCAG
This sequence comes from Burkholderia sp. ZZQ-2, assembly GCF_050768715.1. Classification (NCBI taxonomy): domain Bacteria; kingdom Pseudomonadati; phylum Pseudomonadota; class Betaproteobacteria; order Burkholderiales; family Burkholderiaceae; genus Burkholderia; species Burkholderia sp. ZZQ-2. The sequence continues at coordinate 12,873 of NZ_LDVA01000121.1, forward strand.
CCGACACCGAGCAGCGGGTGCTCGCGGAACATCGCGAGCCCGTACTTCCACAGTGCGAGGCGCGGCGCGATCTGCCCCGCGTCACGCATCCGGTCGGCCGCGGATTCCGCGAGGTTCAGGTGAAAGTGCACGTTGGCCCAGCGCACCGCGACGTTCACCGCGATGAACGCCACCGCGAGCACGACCGGGATCAGCCACGCGCGCGCATTGCCCGGTGCTCGGCGCGTTTCGAGCCACGCCATCCAGAAGCCCGCGACGACCATCACCGCGACCTGCAGCCACGGCCCGCGCGACACCGTCAGCGCAAGGCCGACCGACAGCACGAGCGACAGCGCGAGCCACGCCCATACCGCGAGCCGGCGCGTCTGCACGAGATACAGCGCGCCCGCAAGCGCGAACGCGATGTAGCTGGCCAGATGGTTAGCCTGCGCCATGTTGCCGTACGGGCGGCGGTCGACCGCGACGTTGTACATCACGACGAACGGCGACAGCGCCGACTCGAGGTGGAACAACTGCACGATCTGGGTGCCGACCGCGAACACGCCGCCGACGAGCAGCGCGCCGGCCATCATCCGCGACACGGCCTCGGCCAGCCCGTCGCGCGCGAGCGTAAAACCTGCCTGCATCGCGACCAGCGCGGCGGCGAGATAGCCGACCGCGAGCCAGTTCATCGACGGCACCTTGAGCGGAATCAGCGCGACCTGCGCGATGAGCACCACCGCGAACCCGAGCGGCGCAACGAATGCGGCCGGCGCGGCGAACGGTTCGGCCGGGCGACCGGTGCGCGCGAGCAGCACGACGGACACTCCCACCAGCAGATACAGCACCAGCGCGGAAAACTCGGAATAGAAGGTCGGGATCGGATACGTGTGATTCGTGATCGCGTACGGCACGATCAGGGCGACAGCCAGCGCAACGAGCGGCAACGAACGGGAAAAAGTAGAAGGCATGAGCGAACCGGATGTCAGCAACCGGCGCACTATACAAAACTTTCCCCCCTCTGTGCGGGGCCTTCGCGCCGCGCCCCGGCGCGGCGCGGCCGCCCCGGCCGACCGAAGCGGCGGCCGGCATGCTGCCCGTGCCGCCCTGCTCCGCTGCCGGCACTACGCGCGGCACTCCGCCGGCGCATATTTCGCAGGCAGCGTCGCGGCATCGCCCGGCAACGGCCCGGCTCCCGGCGCCGGCAGCGACGACGCGTCCTTGCCGGCGGCGAAGCACTCCCACGCGATCGCGCCGGCCTGCATCGCGCCCTTTTTGAGCGGCACGCGTGCGGTGGGCGCGTCGGCCTTGTCGGGCGCGGACGGCACGAGCACCAGCGTATTGGCGCCCGCCGCCGCGACGCGCGTGGTGAAGGCGACCGTGATCTGGCCGGTCTCGCCGTCGATCGCGACGGATTCGACGTTACGGGTTGCGGCTGGCGGGCTGTAACCGCCGTCGAGGCCCGCGCCGCTCGCGGCGTTGTCGGCGACGGCCAGCCGCGCGGACGACGCGAGCGCGAGCCCCTCGCCGACACGCGAGCGCGCAAGGTAATCCTGGTATGCGGGAATCGCATAGGCGGCGATCACGCCGACGATCGCGAGCACGATCATCAGTTCGATCAGCGTGAAGCCGGCCGGCCGCCAGCGCGGCGACGACCGGTTTGCGCGCCGCAGGTCGGCGGCAACACGACGGAACAGGGAAACGGAAAAGGCTTCGAACATGGCAGGCTCCGGAAACGAAAAACGCCTGCCGTTAAAGGCAGGCGTCTCGATCGTAGCCAGCAGGCCGTGAATCCGGCAGTCGGCCGGATGGCCAGTGTCAGTGCGCGCGCGGTGCGCCGCTGCGCCGCCTGAGCGCGTAACCGATCGCCACGACGAACAGCGCGCCCGCGATGCTCGCCCCGTAGAGCACCGGCTGCGTGTCGAGCACCGGCCAGCGGTCGCCGACCGGGTCGTTCACGATCAAGCCGCCCGCGATCCAGCCGAGCAGCCCGGCGCCGAGCGCCACGACGATCGGGAAACGGTCGAGCAGCTTCAGCACCAGCGTGCTGCCCCACACGATGATCGGCACGCTGACGACGAGCCCGAAGATCACGAGCGGGATCCGGTGCGACGGGTCGGCCTGCTCGGCCGCGCCGGCGATCGCGATCACGTTGTCGAGGCTCATCACGGCGTCGGCGATCACGATCGTCTTCACGGCGTCCCACAGCCGGCTGGCCGGCTTGATGTCGTCGTGCGCGTCGGCGGCCGGCGCCATCAGCTTGATGCCGATCCACAGCAGCAGCAACCCGCCGCCGAACTTCAGGAACGGCACGTCGAGCAGCGCAACCGCGAACGTGATCAGCGCGACGCGCAGCAGGATCGCACCCGCGGTGCCCCAGACGACACCGCGCAGCCGCTGGTTCGCGGGCAGGTTGCGACATGCGAGCGCGATGACGACCGCGTTGTCGCCGCCGAGCAGGATATCGATGATGACGATCTGGAGCACGGCGCCCCAGTGCAGCGACGTCAGGAATTCGAGCATGGGGTGATGTGCAGGACAGTGGCGGCCTGGCAGGCGGCCGGGTTCATCGCCGGCACATGCACGACGCATGTCCGGTGGGTGCTTACGAATTCATTGCGCGAGCATAACAAAAAACGCCGGCAAGGCCGGCGTTTTTTGCAGGACGAACCCAGGGGGAAATATTACAGCGCCTTCTTCAGCAGACGGCCCATTTCCGACGGGTTGCGCGTGACGGTGATGCCGCACGCTTCCATGATTTCCAGCTTCGCTTCGGCCGTATCCGCACCGCCCGAGATCAGCGCGCCGGCGTGGCCCATGCGCTTGCCCGGGGGCGCCGTGACGCCAGCGATGAAGCCGACGACCGGCTTCTTCATGTTGTCCTTGATCCACTCGGCGGCATTGGCTTCGTCCGGACCGCCGATTTCGCCGATCATCACGACTGCGTCCGTATCCGGATCGTCGTTGAACATCTTCATCACGTCGATGTGCTTCAGACCGTTGATCGGGTCGCCGCCGATACCGACTGCCGACGACTGGCCGAGGCCCAGTGCCGTCAGCTGCGCAACCGCTTCATACGTCAGCGTGCCCGAACGCGACACGACGCCGATGCGGCCCTTGCGGTGGATGTGACCCGGCATGATGCCGATCTTCAGTTCGTCCGGCGTGATCGTGCCCGGGCAGTTCGGCCCGAGCAGCAGCGTCTTGCGGCCTTCGCGACGCATGCGGTCCTTCACTTCGATCATGTCGCGCACGGGAATGCCTTCCGTGATGCAGATCGCGAGATCGAGGTCGGCTTCGACCGCTTCCCAGATCGCAGCAGCTGCGCCTGCAGGCGGAACGTAGATGACCGACACGGTCGCGCCGGTTTCTGCCTTCGCTTCCTTGACGCTCGCGTAGATCGGAATGCCTTCGAAATCTTCGCCGGCCTTCTTCGGGTTCACGCCCGCGACGAATGCTTCGCGGCCGTTTGCGTATTCACGGCAGGCGCGCGTATGGAACTGACCGGTCTTGCCGGTAATGCCCTGCGTGATGACCTTCGTGTCCTTGTTGATCAGAATCGACATGTATTTTGACCTCTGTTCGATTGGCGTCGCGTGCAAGCCGCGCCGCCATACCTATTCATTGAGCGCGCTTACTTGCCTGCGGCAGCCGCGACAACCTTCTGCGCAGCCTCTTCCATGCTGTCAGCCGAGATGATCGGCAGGCCCGAATCGGCCAGCATCTTCTTGCCGAGGTCTTCGTTCGTGCCCTTCATGCGCACGACGAGCGGCACGTTCAGGTTCACGGCCTTCGAACCGGCGATCACGCCTTCCGCGATCACGTCGCAGCGCATGATGCCGCCGAAGATGTTCACGAGGATCGCCTTCAGGTCCGGGTTCTTCAGCATCAGCTTGAACGCTTCCGTGACCTTCTCGGTCGTCGCGCCACCGCCGACGTCCAGGAAGTTCGCCGGTTCGCCGCCGAACAGCTTGATGGTGTCCATCGTCGCCATCGCGAGGCCTGCGCCGTTCACGAGGCAGCCGATGTTGCCGTCGAGCGAGATGTACGCGAGGTCGAACTTCGACGCTTCGATTTCAGCCGGATCTTCTTCGTCCAGGTCGCGGTAAGCGACGATTTCCGGGTGGCGGAACAGCGCGTTCGAGTCGAAGTTGAACTTCGCGTCGAGTGCGATGACCTTGCCGTCGCCAGAGACGTTCAGCGGGTTGATTTCAGCCAGCGATGCGTCGGTTTCCCAGAATGCCTTGTACAGGCCTTGCAGGATCGCGCGCGCTTGCGGAATCGATGCGGCCGGCACGCCGATCTTCGCGGCGAGGTCGTCGGCTTGCGCGTCGAGCAGGCCCGTCGACGGCTCGACGATGACCTTGTGGATCAGTTCCGGGTGCTTTTCGGCGACTTCTTCGATGTCCATGCCGCCTTCGCTCGAACCCATCAGCACGATCTTCTGCGAGATGCGGTCGACGACGAGGCTGACATACAGTTCCTGCTTGATGTCCGCGCCTTCTTCGATCATCAGACGGTTGACCTTCTGGCCTTCCGGACCGGTCTGGTGCGTGACGAGCTGCATGCCGAGGATCTGGTTCGCGTATTCGCGGACCTGCTCGATCGACTTCGCCACCTTCACGCCGCCGCCCTTGCCACGGCCACCCGCGTGAATCTGAGCCTTCACGACCCATACCGGGCCGCCGAGCTCTTCTGCCACCTTGACGGCCTCGTCAACCGAGAACGCCGGCTTGCCGCGCGGTACCGCGACTCCGAATTTCCGCAGGATTTCCTTACCCTGGTACTCGTGAATCTTCATGCGTGATTCCCTTCAGTCTGAGAGTTGGATGAAAAGTCGCTTTAGACGCTTCTTCGAATGATTTCCGTTCATTCCTTCGTGCTGCCATCACCGGGCAAATCCGGCCGAAGCGGGCCATACCACCGCGGGTAATACTGCCGCACGACCTCGCCGTCGAACCGCAACGCCCGGCAGCGGCCGAGCTGGAAAGGCGGTTCGGCGTGCACGTCGCCCTGATCCGGCCCTTCGCCGCCCTCCTCGCGCACGTTCCACACGTCACCGGCGAACGCCTGGATCGCTGCCGTCGGCAGCACGGCGCACAGTTCGGTGAGATGGGAACAGCCTGCGACGCCGGCGAGCAGCCGGTTCGCGTTGCGGCGGAAATTGCGGAAGAGGTTGAGCCCGATGAGGGCCCGATAGGCGGGGGAAGCGGATTGACAGTGACCGGGATAGGGAACCCATTCCGAAGACGCTTCGGCGTCGACGACATTGAGGTCACGATCGATAGTCACGCGCAGCCAGAGTTCGTGGATCGGCAGGCCCTGGGGCCGGATGCCCGACGCAAGCGCGACATCGCGCGGCTTGTGGTCGGTCAGGCAGGCTTCGATGTCCCACAAGCCGTCGCCGCGCTCGTAAGCTTCCGCTCGGATTGCGCGTCGATGTCGCAACTGACGGGGCACGGGCTCGGATAGCGGCATGCTGGAGGTTGAGGCCGAAGAGGAAAACCCACGGATTTTAGCATATTGGGTATTTGAGACACTTTGACGCGACGGCGGGTATTCCCGCCTGTCCGGAAGCAGTTGCGTTGCAGCAAAATCGCGCGCCACGCGCGCGATCGGCACGGTCAGTCGTCGATCGGGAAATCGTCGCCGACCTTCAGCAACTTCACGATGGTCGCGCTCGAGAAGCCTCGCGCGGCGAGAAAGCGCGCCTGCTTCGCCCGCTCGGCCGGTGTTTGCGGCAGTGCACCGAATTTCTTGCGCCAGACCGCCTGCGCACGTGCCCATTCGGTCTCGCGAAGCTGCGCGTTCACCTCTTCGACGAGCGTGTCGCCGACCGCATGGCGCTTCAGCTCGCTGACGATGCGTGCGACGCCGACACGCGACGCGCGGCGATGCACGAGACTCTCCGCAAAACGCGCATCGGACAGCCAGCCTTCCTGTTCCAGCGCATCGAGCACGGGTTCGACGGATTCGTCTTCGCCGACGTAGGGCGCGAGCTTGCGCGCGAGTTCCGCGCGGCTGTATTCACGCCTGGACAGATAGCCGAGCGCACGCCCCTTCAAGGACCGCGGCGGCTTCGACGATTTACGTTCGCCGGCGGCGGGCGCATCACCGGAAGACGTGCCGGCAGAAGCACCCGACGCTCGACGCGTGCGGCGCGGATGCTGGCTGCTGCGCGTGTAGACATCTTCCCTGGCCGGCGCCGACGCATCGGCTGTGCGATCGCCAGGGAAACTGACACCGGAGACGCGACGACGAGAGCGGTCGTGCGCGTCGAACGATTCATCGTCGTCGAACGGATCGTCTGGTGCGGCAATCTCAAACGAAACGAGGGCATCGTCGGATGCCCTCGTCGCGGTGCGGTTCGCGGCATGGCTGCCCGCGACCCGCCGATCGGCGCTCGAGGATCCAGCTCGCCGGCCGGGGCGACCCGCCGCTTCGGGCGCGTCGCTCTCCTCCGGCTCGCCAGCCTGACCTCGGCGCCCGACCATCACTCTTCTTCGTCCACCGCCTCGGCTTCGTTGCCTGCACCATCGGGCATTGCGACGACGCCGAGCGATTCGCGGATGCGGTTCTCGATCTCGCGCGCGATTTCCGGATTCTCGCGCAGGAATTCACGCGCGTTGTCCTTGCCCTGGCCGATCTTCTCGCCGTTGTAGCTGTACCAGGCGCCGGCCTTGTCGACGATCTTCGCCTGCACGCCGAGATCGATGATCTCGCCCTGACGCGAAATGCCTTCGCCATACAGGATGTCGAAGATCGCTTCGCGGAACGGCGGCGACACCTTGTTCTTGACGACCTTCACGCGGGTTTCGTTGCCGATCACCTCGTCGTTCTTCTTGATCGAGCCGATCCGGCGGATGTCGAGACGCACCGACGCATAGAACTTCAGCGCGTTACCGCCCGTCGTGGTTTCCGGGTTACCGAACATCACGCCGATCTTCATACGAATCTGGTTGATGAAGATCACGAGGCAGTTCGTGCGCTTGATCGTGCCGGTCAGCTTGCGCAGCGCCTGCGACATCAGGCGGGCCTGCAGGCCCGGCAGCGAATCGCCCATCTCGCCTTCGATTTCGGCCTTCGGCACGAGCGCCGCGACCGAGTCGATGACGATCATGTCGATCGAGCCCGAGCGCACCAGCGCATCGGTGATTTCGAGCGCCTGCTCGCCGGTGTCCGGTTGCGAAATCAGCAGCTCCGGCACATTCACGCCGAGCTTCGACGCGTACTGGACGTCGAGCGCGTGCTCGGCGTCGATGAACGCTGCGGTGCCGCCCAGCTTCTGCAGCTCGGCGATGACCTGCAGCGTGAGCGTGGTTTTACCGGACGATTCCGGGCCGTAGATCTCGACCACCCGGCCGCGCGGAAGGCCGCCGACGCCAAGCGCGATGTCGAGGCCCAGCGAACCCGTGGAGACGACCTGGATATCTTCCGCCGCCTCGCCGTCGCCCATGCGCATGATCGAGCCCTTGCCGAACTGCTTCTCGATCTGGGCAAGCGCGGCGGCCAGCGCCTTGCTCTTCTCGGCGGTCATCCCGGAGCCCTTCTTGCTATCTTCCATGAATCGTCCTTTGCTATGATGAGCAGCGTCTGTCAGAGGCGCGCCCGCTTTCAAGCGCCGCCCACGAATGCAGACACTGTATAAAAAAACAGTGTTTTGTGCAAGCCCGCAATGCAGGCTGCGTTGTACACGAATAACTTCGGAGACAGCCGGCCGGCGCGAACGCCCTGCCGGCCATCGGTCAGCACCATGCGAATTCTCATCGCGGAAGACGACAGCATACTCGCGGACGGCCTCACCCGGTCACTCCGCCAATCGGGCTATGCGGTCGACCACGTGAAGAGCGGCGTCGATGCCGATACGGCACTGTCGATGCAGACGTTCGACCTGCTGATCCTCGACCTCGGGCTCCCGAAAATGTCCGGGCTCGACGTGCTCAAGCGCCTGCGCGCCCGCAATTCCAACCTCCCCGTGCTGATCCTGACGGCCGCCGACAGCGTCGACGAGCGCGTGAAGGGACTCGACCTCGGCGCCGACGACTACATGGCCAAGCCGTTCGCGCTCAACGAGCTCGAGGCGCGCGTGCGCGCGCTGACCCGGCGCGGTGCGGGCGGCGGCCCGACCGTCGTGCGCCACGGCTCGCTCGCGTTCGACCAGGTCGGCCGCATCGCGTACGCGAACGATCGCGTGCTCGACCTCTCCGCGCGCGAGCTCGGCCTGCTCGAGGTGCTGCTGCAGCGGATCGGCCGGCTCGTGTCGAAGGAGCAGCTCGTCGACCATCTGTGCGAATGGGGCGAGGAAGTCAGCAACAACGCGATCGAAGTCTACGTGCACCGGCTGCGCAAGAAGATCGAACCCAGCGGCGTACGGATCTCGACCGTGCGCGGCCTCGGCTACTGCCTCGAGAAGGCGGCGCCGGCCACGCCCGCCGACTCGGCCGCGCCCCAGCCCGCGGTGGCCGGCACGCCGCTGCGCTGACCCCGGGCGTCGCCGCGATGGCCACGCCGGCCCCTACCCGCCACCCGACCGGCGCGCCGTCGTCGGCCGCCGACGAGGCGCGCGACGCGCGCTACGAGAACCCGTTCGCGCCGCCCGACGAAACCGATGCGCCCGAGGCGCCGCGCCCGCGCTCCCTGTTCGGCGAGATCCTCGACTGGATGCTCGCGCCGCTGCTGCTGCTGTGGCCGATGAGCATCGCCGTCACCTACCTCGTCGCGAAGACGATCGCGAACGGTCCGTTCGATCGCGCGCTCGAGACCAACGCGTACGTGCTCGCGCGGCAGATCCATCCGGTAAACGGCGTCGCCGAGCTGACGCTGCCGCAGCAGACGCGCGACTTCCTGCGCGCGGACAACGTCGACAGCGTCTATTTCCAGGTGCTCGGCACCCGCGGCGAACTGGTCGCGGGCGAAGCCGACATGCCGCTGCCGCGCGACGAGGACCGCCCGCCGCCGGGCGTCGTCATGTTCCGCGACGACCTGCTGCGCGGCAACGACGTGCGCGTCGCGTATACGACGGTCGCGCTGCCGCAATCGGACAGCGCACAGCCCGTGCTCGTGCAGGTCGGTGAAACGCTGGACAAGCGCAACGCGCTCGCGAACGACATCATCAAGGGCGTGATCCTGCCGCAGTTCGTGATCCTGCCGCTCGCGATCCTGCTGGTCTGGTTCGGGCTGTCGCGCGGGCTCGCGCCGCTCAACGCGCTGCAGGCGCACATCCGCGCGCGGCGGCCCGACGACCTGTCGCCGGTCGAGGCGCAGCGCGCGCCGCCCGAGATCGAGCCGCTCGTCACGTCGTTCAACGACCTGCTCGCCCGTCTCGAACAGAACATGGCGCTGCAAAAGCGCTTCATCGCCGACGCCGCCCACCAGATGAAGACGCCGCTCGCGGGCCTGCGCACGCAGGCCGAGTTCGCGCTGCGCCACCCCGTGCCGCCCGACGTGCAGCGCTCGCTCGAGCAGATCGCGACGAGCTCCGAGCAGGCCGCGCGGCTCGTCACGCAACTGCTCGCGCTGGCGCGCGCCGAGAACCGTGCGAGCGGGCTGACGTTCGAGCCGGTCGAAATCGCCTCGCTCGCGCGGCGCGCGGTGCGCGACTGGGTGCAGGCCGCGCTCGCGAAACGCATGGATCTCGGCTACGAAGGCCCGCCGGACGACACGCCGCTCGACGTCGACGGCAACCCGGTGATGCTGCGCGAGATGCTCGGCAACCTGATCGACAACGCGATCCGCTACACGCCGGAAGGCGGCCGCATCACGGTGCGCGTGCGCGCCGAGCCCGCCGCGCGGTTCGTGCATCTCGAAGTCGAGGACACCGGGCCGGGCATCCCGGCCGCCGAACGCGAGCGCGTCGTCGAGCGCTTCTACCGGATCCTCGGCCGCGAAGGCGACGGCAGCGGCCTCGGGCTCGCGATCGTGCGCGAGATCGCCACGCAGCACGGCGGCACGCTGACGCTCGACGATCACGTCTACCAGCACGCCCCGCGCCTCGCCGGCACGCTCGTGCGCGTCAGCCTGCCGCTGACCGAAGCCGCCCCGGATTAACCCTGACGCGCGCCGCCGCAGGCTGCCCGGATTACGCCGAAATCGACGATTTCGGCGACGTTGCAAGCGTGATAGACACTCAAAGCAGAAACTTAGACGAAAGTTGACGCACATCTGCTTTGCAGGCGCGAGTCAGTCCGCCGTAAGTTTCCCTACCAATAATCGTCAACAGGCCCGCCTCACCCAAGGCGGCCGCACACCTACAAAGGGACTTGGAGACGACTCATGGCAACGTTAGGCGGGCAAATTTCGCACTCGCCGATGACGGGTGAAGAGAAGAAGGTGATCTTCGCGTCGTCGCTCGGCACCGTGTTCGAGTGGTACGACTTTTACCTGGCCGGCTCGCTCGCGGCCTACATCAGCAAGAGCTTCTTCTCCGGCGTCAACCCGACCGCCGCCTTCATCTTCACGCTGCTCGGCTTCGCGGCCGGCTTCGCGGTGCGGCCGTTCGGCGCGATCGTGTTCGGCCGCCTCGGCGACCTCGTCGGCCGCAAGCACACGTTCCTCGTGACGATCGTGATCATGGGCATCTCGACCTTCGTGGTCGGCTTCCTGCCCGGCTACGCGTCGATCGGCATCGCCGCGCCCGTGATCTTCATCGCGATGCGGCTGTTGCAGGGTCTCGCGCTCGGCGGCGAGTACGGCGGCGCGGCGACCTACGTCGCCGAGCACGCGCCGGCCAACCGTCGCGGCTTCTACACCGCGTGGATCCAGACGACCGCCACGCTCGGCCTGTTCCTGTCGCTGCTCGTGATCCTCGGCGTGCGCACCTTCATCGGCGAGGAAGCGTTCGGCAGCTGGGGCTGGCGCGTGCCGTTCGTCGCGTCGATCCTGCTGCTCGCGGTGTCGGTGTGGATCCGGATGCAGTTGAACGAATCGCCGGTGTTCCTGCGCATCAAGGCGGAAGGCAAGACGTCGAAGGCGCCGCTGACCGAAGCGTTCGGCCAGTGGAAGAACCTGAAGATCGTGATCCTCGCGCTCGTCGGCCTGACCGCCGGCCAGGCCGTCGTGTGGTACACGGGCCAGTTCTACGCGCTGTTCTTCCTCACGCAGACGCTGAAGGTGGACGGGGCGAGCGCGAACATCCTGATCGCGATCGCGCTGCTGATCGGCACGCCGTTCTTCCTGTTCTTCGGTTCGCTGTCGGACAAGATCGGCCGCAAGCCGATCATCCTCGCGGGCTGCCTGATCGCGGCACTGACCTACTTCCCGCTGTTCAAGGCGCTCACGCACTACGCGAACCCGCAGCTCGAGATCGCCACGCAGAAGTCACCGATCACGGTCATCGCCGATCCGGCCGCCTGTTCATTCCAGTTCAACCCGGTGGGTACGTCGAAGTTCACGAACTCGTGCGACATCGCGAAGAGCGCGCTCGCGAAAGCCGGCCTGAACTACGAGAACGTCGCGGCACCAGCCGGCGCGACGGCGCAGATCAAGGTGGGCGACACGGTGATCCCGGCCTACGAAGGCAAGGCGGCCGACGCGAAGGCGCAGGGCGCGGCGTTCGACAAGACGCTCGGGGCGACGCTGAAGGCGGCCGGCTACCCGGCCAAGGCGGACCCGGCGCAGCTCAACTGGCCGATGACGATCGTGATCCTGACGATCCTCGTGATCTACGTGACGATGGTCTATGGCCCGATCGCCGCGATGCTGGTCGAGATGTTCCCGACGCGGATCCGCTACACGTCGATGTCGCTGCCCTATCACATCGGCAACGGCTGGTTCGGCGGCTTCCTGCCGGCCACCGCGTTCGCGATCGTCGCGGCGAAGGGCGACATCTACTCGGGCCTCTGGTATCCGATCGTGATCGCGCTGGCCACGTTCGTGATCGGCCTGCTGTTCGTCAAGGAGACGAAGGACTCGAACATCTACGCGCAGGATTGAGGATGAAGGGCGGGTTGTCGTTTGCCGGACGCGGGTTCCGGCGAACGACAACCCGCCCCACAGCGAGGCCGGCACGGGCCGCCGGCAACTTTTTTCGCGGAAGATGAAAAAAGGTGTTGACAGCCCGAGCGTCGATCTACATAATTCAACTCTTCGGCGAATTAGCTCAGTCGGTTAGAGCGACGGAATCATAATCCGCAGGTCCGGGGTTCGAGTCCCTGATTCGCCACCAAATGCGAAAGCCGCTGTTTCGAAAGAAACAGCGGCTTTTTCATTTTTCCGATGTCACGGCAAGTGGCACGGATGATCGAAATTCCCCGCCCGCGACGCGATCGCCACAGCACCTGGTATCTCCGGGTCGCCCCAATCTCTTCAAGCTGCGCTCAGCACCCGGCGACCTGAACAACATCAATCTCAACGAAGGCATCATCAACGCCTGTACGCGGTGATACCGAACGGCGCAAAAATCGATACCCCGCGCAATGCCGCCCGGCACACCGCAGTACGCACACGACACCGCGCTTAGAATCGGTACGTCCAAATTCCCGCTGCATCCAGGCATAACGTCAATGAGAAAACGCCTCGCATGCTTCCTGTCGATTCTGATCGGCATCGCAATCCCGCTCGCCTGCCAGGCCGACCCGCTGCCAGACACCACCGTCGACGGCCTGCATTGGAGATTCGAGCAACTGCACGACACCGGGCACAACGACGATTACGAAGTAGCCGCCCGTCGAGGCGAACAGGTCCTCATCTGGGACAACGGCAAGAACCGGCAAGCTTATGCGGAAGCCGTGTTCCTGTTGGTCTCCGCTCCCTATGACCAGGTGCAGCCGCTCGTGCAGCACGTGCTGCAACGGACGAGCCCGGTCAAGGCCAGTGCCGATAGCTGGCAGTTGCAGAATTTGCCGGACCCCTGGAGCCATGTCCTGTTGTCGCGCCGGCCGGACCTGCGCGCAGCCATCGCCGACCATGCGACCCTGCCGAAACTGCAGCAGGCGCTGCAACAAGGTGCAATCACCCGGCAGGAACTGGACTGGCGCATGGATCAGGCTCGGGCCCGCGTCGACCGGCTGTTCCGCGGCTCCGGCCTGCCCGCGCTGCAACCCACCTACGCGTTCTGGGAAGCCCGCCAGGATCACAGCGACGGCATCACCGGCCAGTACCGGAGCGCGCTGTTCGTCCGGGTGCAGGACACAAGCACCCTATTCGGGCATCCGGCGACGGTCGTTCAGTTCGGTCGCATCGACTCCCGGCCCAACCCCGACTACAGCCTGTGGAAGGCATTGACACTCCAGGACCTGGACGTGTTCAGCGGCAACCGGACGCAATCCAGCAGGACCGGCATCTCCGTCGTCCCGGCCGACGTGTTCACGGCATTGACCGACGCGTTGTCCGCACTGCCAGCCAGGCTGGAAATCGCCACGTCGCCCGCTGCATGGCAGTTGCCCTCGGCACCGTCGATGCCGCCCCCCGCCATCAAGCTGGTGGCGTCGGACCCGAGCGCCCCGGTAATCAAGCCGTCGATCATCCGCTGGGACAAGTTCGTGACCGACCCGTCGCAACGCACGTTGCTGTACCCGCACGACATCCTCGGCCTGCCGGATGGCAGCCTGCTGTTCAGCGCCCAGGTGGCCGACAACCGCGGCTGGAACGAGTACGTGTGGCGGCTGCGCGCGGCCAACGGCGCGTTGCAGGCGGACGAAATCTGGCACGGCAAGGAGGGGCCGCGACAGATGATGATCAACGGCGACGGCAGCGCCGTCTGGTTCGACGGCCAGCCCGACGCCAAGAGCAAGCCAAGCCTGTACCGATACGACATCGCGAGCAGCAAGGTCGATCGTCATGAAGTCGTCTGGCCGAGCGAGACCGATTGGCGAGACCATCAGATGAGCGATATGTCCTGGATTCTCGATGACGATCTGCCGGCCAATTTCTGGCATGACCTTCGGCATGGCGAGAAGGACGCGAATCCGGTCGGCTCCGCGTTCCTGACCGTGCAGCGCCCGGCGTCACCGCCGCCGGGCAACGACGATCCATGGCCGTTCGTCACGACGCTTTCGTCGGTACGCCAGTCGCTGATGGACGAGATCAGCAACGGCAGCAATGCGCTGATCTGGCCGGTACGCTGGCGGCCTTCCGGGAGCTACTGGACGGAGGATTCGCAAGGGCTCGCCGAGCTGGACGCCCGCACCGGCCGCACGCTGCGTACGATCGCGTTGCCCCGGCGCATCGGCACACCGGATTCCTTCAGCGCCGCCGGCGCCGCGCAATGGGTGCCCAAGCCGCTCGGCTCGCCGCAGGGTCACTGGATCGCGACAGGCTTCGAGCTGTTGCTCGACGACGACGGCAGCATGCCACCTCCCGTGAAGGCCCCGGGTCCGAAACGGGCGCGCTTCGTCGGCATGCATGTGGTGGATCTCAAGAACGGGCACGTACTGTCGGCCCTGCTGGGCGCTGCCGACACCTTCAAGGCCGCCGCCCGTTCGGCAAACGGTCGCTTCCTTGCGATGGGTACGACCTGCAAAGCGGGCGGCTGGCAACATCGCGTGGCACTCTGGGATGTCGCACAGGGCCACACGCCCGTGCAGCTCGACGCATCGTCGCTACCCAAAAACAGCGAGATCCAGGCGCTGGCCTTTTCGTGGGACGGTTCTGCGCTGTGGGCAATCGGCACGCGCGAACTGATGCTGTGGAAATTGCCCGCCGCACTGCGCGATCGCGCGGGGCAAGGCGCTGTTCCGGATCAATCCCGCAACTGAAACCGCGGCATCGACACGCGGCTTTTCCGGGACGCCAACACCGCGGTGACCGGCGGCACGGCCACCCCGGCCGCGCCCCGGCGCCTCACGCCGCCACCGCCCC